>CASELS010000046.1 GCA_949288855.1 uncultured Collinsella sp.
GCACTGCGAAGGCGGCGTCGTCTGCGCGAGCCGCCGCCACGACGTTTACGAGCACAGGGTCATCCAGGTGGCTGGCACCCTCAAAGAGCACGTCCACGCCGATGGCGGCATGGTCTGCCGAGGCGCGGTCGTTAAAGGTGTCCCAGCGCCTCAGCTGCTCAAAGCGGCCGATATCGTGCAAGAGGCTGGCGAGCCAGCAGAGGTCGATGCCCGCCGGCGTAAAGCCCTGGGCGCGCGCAATCTCCTCGGCAAGTTCTGCAACGCGCAGGGTGTGTTCGATCTTGAGCGCCACGCGCGGGTTGCTCGCATCGTAGGGTGCCACATAGGCGTCAAACGCTGCCCGCGCCCTTGCGCGGTCGATTTCCAACGGTGCCATGGTTTTCAGCCTCTATTCTCGACAAAAGACAAATTGGCTAGATATGTTATCCAGTTTGCCCGGAAACTGGTAACAAACTCTTACCAGTTTTGTGAAGACATAACTGACCAGCTAGCCTGCTTCTTGCACCTGCAGTTTTCGCTATGCGTCCGGCATCGCCAACATGGTGCCCGCAAAGACCGGCGTGCCCAGCTGATTGTCGATAATGAGGTAGGCGAAGGGCCGGTTGAGGATGACGTCGTAGACCACCGGCTCGTCAAGCGGTGCCGAGGCGCCCGCCTCCAGACCGATGGAGGTTGCTGCGGCGGCGCGCGTGCCCTCCTCGTTCACGTCGATAAAAGTCTTGTGCAACACCTGCCCGATATAGAGCGGTCCGTCCTCGTCGGTGCCCATGGGGGTGAAGTCCGCCAGCTCGGGATCAAAGGCCGTGTTCATGCCGAGTGCGCGTAACACGTCGGTGAGTTCGGTGCCGTACTCGAGTTTGAACTTGGGCAGACCGGCGTTAACCTCAGCGTTCACGACCGGCTGGAGGAGCGCTTCGAGCGCGGGACCGTCGAGCGCGGAGGCGGCGTCGGCAAGTTGGACGCCCTCGCGCGGCAAGAGGCCCACAAAGGCATAGCGGTAGTCGGCGTACGGCTTGACGAAACCTTGGAGCTGCTCGTTCTCCACGTAGGTTCCCTCATGCGAGTGCATCATCCGCACCGTTTGCTCGGCGCCATCCTCGCACGTGAAGACGTCATCCTCCACATCGGCGTCTTCGTAGGGCTCCTCCCAAGCGTCCTCAAAAGCGAGCGCGTTGATAAGGTAGAGCCGTGCTGCGTCGGGGATTTCGCTGATGAGCTGCTCGATCATATGGTTGGTATGCTCGTCCACCCAGGCGTTGATGTCGTCAACGGTGGTTGCGTCAAAAGGTGCCGAGAATACGCTTGCGCCGAGCTCGTTTGCGCAGGTGGCAAGGTAGTCGTCGCCCACCTCGAGCGAATCGGTTTCGCGGATCCAGATGGAGTTTGCCAGGTGGAGTGATGCCGTCGTGCCGCCTTCGTTATCGCCCTCGCCGTCGAGCTCGGTGCCCCGCAGGTCGCCGGTCTCAAGATAGCGCGCATAGGTGCCCAGATAGGAGTTGAGCTCGTCGGTGCCAAGGCCGGTTACCGCGGCGAGTTCGTCGAGCGTGGTGCCCGCGGCGCCGTTTTGTGCGAGCGCAAGCGCATAGAGGATCGAGAAGGGAGAGATGAAGGTGTTGGCGCACTTGTCCTTTGCGCGGTCGGCCTGCGAGCAGGTGCGGAGCAGATTCGCTGTAAGCGCGTACGATGCCGACAGCGCCTGCTCGTCCGACAAGATGGTATAGGGGTCCTCGCCGCTGATTGAGAAGGACGCCGCTTCGCGTGCGGGCTCGGTGAGGTCGGTTGCGGTGAGCGTAAGCGCGCCGTCTGTGTTGTCGCAGCCGGTAAGAGCCGTCGGAGCAATCGCTGCGGTTCCCAGAAGCGCGGCAAGCCCCATCATCGAGCGGCGGGAGAGCGCAGGGGCAACAAGGTCGTTCGTACGCATAGCGGCCTCCTTCTAGTCGGAGCGCGTTTTTCCCATTGTATCCTGTACAGCGCATGGGATGATTGACGTGCTGCCTGCGTGGCTCTGGGGTTGCATCGCCCTCATCGCCATCGTTGTGGTGCTGGACGTTATCGCAGTCGCTCGCGAGCGTTGGGGCAATTACTGAGTCGTTCACCGTATGCTGAACATGGTTTTGCTTGCCGGGCTGAGAACTCTCAGACGTTGAGCGGCTGTGCGGCTCAACGCAGCTGCGCCACCGCAAGGGTGGCGGTGGCGACGGTGCCGATCCAGAATGCAAGAGGGACGGCGTTAGGCATGAGTGCTGAGGCGGCGGCGACCACGACGGCGAGAATTGCCGTCGCCGATTCGCAGGTAAGGCGCCCGCGCTTAGGCATGAGGTCGGCTACGTCGAGGGCGCCGATGCAAGCGAGCGAGACATCAAGCGCGACGGCGCATAGGACGAAATCAATCGTCTTGCCAGTAGAAACGCCCAACGCTCCCATGCAGAGGCCTACGGCGATCGAGGAGAGCGTGGCGACGATGAGGCCCGGCAGCACGTCCCAGGCAAAGAACACCTGCGTTGATACGGGAAGATGCTCTCTGAAGAAGCGGTTCCTCACGTCCGCGATAAAGACGCGGGCGAGCGTTCGGGGTGCATCCGAACTGTTGATGGCGAGTAGGATCCAGCTTGCTGCACCGAGTATGCGCGCTCCCGTCTCTCCGCCAAGTATTGCGGCTGTTGTACTTGCTTGCGCGAGCGTGCCGGATAGCAGTGCGGCTCCCAGCGGTGCGATGAGGGCGCCGGCGGCTATAAGGGCAGGTATCACAGCAATTTGCCGGACAAGCGAGATGGACGAGCGCGCAAGGACGACGAGCGAGCCTTGGGCTCGAGGCATGCGGATGCGCGGTGACCGCCGCGTCTCACGACGACTTTTGGTGAGAGCTCGGTACGCCTTAGGGTTGTATACTGCCATGCGCCGTACCGCGTACAGTGAGGGATCGGTTGCAGCCTCGCTCGAGAGTGTGACAGGGGAGAGCATGCGGGCGGCGACGATGGCGGATAGGACTGCCATCAGAAAGAACGCGTTCGTGCCGAGCAACGGTACAAGGTTTCCGTGCAACAGGTCGAGCGCGATGCTCTGATACGTGGGGAACAAAACCGCGGTGACGCAGACAAGGGCCGTCGCTCCGATAAGGACGGCGATTGCGAGCGCAGGGCGTCTCGCGCGTCCCAAGCGCAGGCGTGTTATTCCTATCACCCATGCGATGGCATATGCCGCAGAGCATGCAAGGCCCAGGGTAGCGCCATAGGGAAGACAACTGGGGAGCGTCGGGGCACCGCCTGCCGACGCTAAGGCAAAGGCGGCGACAAGATAGCCCGCGCACGTGCATGCGATCGCGCGGACAACAATACGCTTCGCAAGCTCGATGGCGCTCCACGAGATGATGGAGACGGGCTGCTGTGTGAGCCAGGCAACATCGGGCGGCGATGGAATCCAGGGAGCACGCCACGCCGCGCGTACTGTCCATGCTGCAGCGGCGGTGGCAGGAAGCACAAGCGCCGCGCCAGCAATCAGGCGGCCTAAGTCTGCCAGCAGCGCTGCCTCTTGAGGGCTTGATGCCTGCGCTGCACCAACGACAAGACCGAGGATCCAGAGCCAACAGGCGGTGACCGCCGCTCCCACAATCACAACGAGGTACGCAAGGTAGACGCGCTCGGTGACATCGCGCGCCTCGTCGAGGTCCGTCCCTGCGGCCCAGAGCCAAAAGTTGAGCTCAGCACGCAGGTGCTTTGCTTCAAGCCATAAAAGCGCAGGAAGTTCGAAGGACATGAGGACCTCGTTAACTTTCAGCGTGCATGGTGTCGCTGTGTGCGCTGACGGCAAAGGGCTCGTTCGCGACATCGCATGTCGAGAGGGTCCCGTTATCAAGTTTGAGTACGCGCGTGGGCACAATGGTTTCGAGCTCGTGGTGGCAGCTCATAAGCACGGCGCAGCCCTTGCCTGCGATACGTGCAATCTCATCTTCTAAGATCGTGGCGGAGGTGGGGTCGAGCGGACCTGTGGGCTCATCAAGCAAGAGGCAGGCGGGCTCGAGCGCCAGTGCAAGCGAACAGGCGAGCTTCTGGCGCATGCCGCGGGAGAACGTCTGAGGATATTGATCGCAAAAGGACGCGATGCCAAAGCGTTCGAGTAGCCGGTCCGCCTCATTCCAACGCGCGGACTCCCAGCGGTTGGCCCGACCGAGCAGCTCGACGTGTTCGTAGGCGGTAAGGTCGTCGTAGAAAGCGGGCACGTCCGCCACGAATGCCATGCGGCTGCGCTTCTTAGAGCTCAGCTTTTCAAGCGTCGTCCCCTCAAAGGTAATCTCGCCAGCGCGCAGGCGCTCCCACCCGGCAAGACAGCGCAAAAGCGTCGATTTGCCAGCGCCATTCTCGCCAACAAGAAGCACCACCTCGCCTGGCTCGAGTGCGAGTGAGACATGCTCCCACACGTTGGTGCGTCCGTAACCGAAAGCAATGTCACGTGCCTCGAGGATGCCCATCGCTGCTCCCTATCCCGATGTTGATAAGGGAGATGATACTCCTGTTGTCGGGTCTGTTGAGATGAATCCAGCTGTTAAATAAACATGTCAGGTGGGTAGTAGTCTGTAAATGGTATTGTATTAAGTATCAAATATGGGATCTGATACAATACCTTAAAGAGTGGTCCAGAACATACCAAGGAGTAGGAAATGGCTGCCATTTATTCTTCCGCAGCGCTCAAGACGCGTCAACGCGAGATTAAGAATGAGGCTCAGAAGCAGGTCGTGCATATCACAGAAAATGGTAACGCCGCGTTCGTTTTCTGCTCCGAGGAAGTCTTCGAGAGCGAGATTCGCCGCGCGGCGGAGAACGCCGCATACGAGGAGCGCATGCGTGCCGTACTGGAGCGCGGGCGAATCGATTACGCCACAGGACGTTTTATTGAGGGAACGGACTCCGCGTTGGCAGAAATCGAGCGGAGGGCGGCTGCCCGTGTCTAGGATGGTGTACACGGAAGGGTTTCTCGATGATGCTGCAGCAGTGTGGTCGGGACAGGTCCGGGATCGTCTTGGTCGCATGCTTGCCGCGATAGAGGCGTTTCCAGAAATCGGTTCTCGCGATATTCCGGCGTCGTTGCGCGCCCAATACGGGGACGGTATACGCAAAGCGGTGGTGGAGCCGTTTGATCTGATTTATGAGTATGATTCAAAGACCGATAGCGTTATCGTCTACGGTCTTGTCCATTTCCGAGCGGCACACTAACGGACGGTTTGTACGCCTCATATACGAATCGAAGAGGCCCCGGAGGGATTCCGAGTAAACATTCCGCAGGCGCACAGCGCCGAGGACGTTTACGAGGAAACCTCCGGGGCCTCCCGTGGGATGCGATGTGCGCGTCTACGCGAAGTAGCTCACGCCGCCCTCGAAGATGGGCATGTACTTGTCACCCGGCACGTTCTGATAGAGACCGTTGCCGCTGCGCTCCACGTGGCCCATCTTGCCAAAGACGCGACCGTCGGGCGAAGTGATGCCCTCGATGGCCATGACCGAGCCGTTGGGGTTCACGTCGAGGTTCATGCTGGGCGTACCCGCGGCGTCCACGTACTGCGTGGCAATCTGACCGCCGGCGATGAGCTGCGAGAGCACCTCGTCGTTGGCGACGAAGCGGCCCTCGCCGTGGCTGATGGCGACGGTGTGGATATCGTCCACCGCGCACTTGGAGAGCCAGGGGGAGAGATCGCTCGCCACGCGCGTGCGCACAAGGCGGCTCTGGTGGCGGCCGATGGTGTTAAAGGTGAGCGTGGGGGCGTCCGCGGTGGCATCGACGATGTCGCCAAAGGGCACGAGGCCGAGCTTCACGAGCGCCTGGAAGCCGTTGCAGATGCCGAGCATGAGACCGTCGCGGGCCTGGAGCAGGTCGCGGACCGCCTCGGTGACCTCGGGCGCGCGGAAGAACGCCGTGATGAACTTGGCGGAGCCGTCCGGCTCGTCGCCACCGGAGAAGCCGCCGGGGATCATGACGATCTGGCTCTCGCGGATGCGGCGCGCGAGCTCGTGAGTGCTCTCGGCAACCGCCTCGGGCGTGAGGTTGTTGATGACAAAGGTGTCGGCCACGGCGCCGGCGCGCTCAAAGGCGCGGGCGGTGTCGTACTCGCAGTTGTTGCCCGGGAAGACGGGGATGATCACGCGCGGGCGCGCGAACTTCTCGCCGGTGTGGACCGCCTTGATGCGGCCGGTCTCGGCGCAGCGGTAGCTGACGGGCTCCACCGCGGGGAGCTTCTCGGCCTCATCGGCGGGCGTGCGGTAGGCAAAGACGCTCTCGATGCCGCTCTCCCACGCCTCCTGCAGCTCAGCGAGGTCGATGACCTCGTGCTTGCGACCGATGTAGGTGAGCTCGTAGGCCTCGTCGGTCTCGCCGAGCTCAAACACCTCAAGCTCGTCACCGTAGGCCGGCAGCTCGGCGCCGTCGGCAAGCTCCACGATGAAGCTGCCGTAGGCATGGTCGGTGAGGTCGATGCCGTTCTCGTCCTCGATGCCCGGCGTGTAGGCAAAGCCGATGCGGTTGCCCACGCACGCCTTGAAGACCGCCTCGGCGATGCCGCCAAAGCCCGGCGTGGAGGCAGAGAGGACCTTGCCCTCGCGCGCAAGCTGCTCGACGAGCTCAAAGGCCTTGAGCTGGCTCGTTGCCTCGGGGAGGACGCCTGCCCACTCGTAGGTGGGGCAGATGAGCGCCACGCGATGGCCGGCGCCCTTGAATTCGGGGGAGATGACGTGGTCGAGCGAACCGGTTGCCACGGCAAAGGAGACGAGCGTCGGCGGGACGTCGAGGTCCTCGAAGGAACCGGACATGGAGTCCTTGCCGCCGATGGCGCCGATGCCGAGGTCGACCTGCGCCATGAGGGCGCCGAGCACCGCCGCCATGGGCTTGCCCCAGCGCTCGGGCACGTCGCGCAGGCGCTCGAAGTACTCCTGGAAGGAGAGGTAGGCGCGCTTGTGGTCAAATCCGGTCGCGACGAGCTTGGCGACGCTCTCCACCACGGAGAGGTAGGCGCCGCGGTACTGGTCGGCGCTCATGATGTAGGGGTTGAAGCCCCATGCCATGCCGGAGACCGTGGTGGTCTCGCCCATGACGGGGAACTTGGCCACCATGGCCTGTGCGGGGGTGAGCTGCGTGGTGCCGCCAAAGGGCATGAGCACGGTGGCAGCGCCGATGGTGGAGTCGAAGCGCTCGGCGAGGCCCTTGTTGGAGGCCACGTTGAGGTCGCTCACGAGGGCGCGCATTGCGTCGGCAAAGGTCTCCGCGTCGTCGCCCGGGGCCGCCGGAATCTCGTCAACACCCTGGACGGGCACGTGGACGGCCTGGTGCTTGGGTGCGCCGTTGCTGGCGAGGAACTCGCGCGACAGGTCCACGATCACGTCGCCGTCCCAGGCCATGCGCACGCGCTTCTCGTGCGTGACCTCGGCGATAACGGTCGCCTCGAGGTTCTCCTCCGCGGCGTAGCCCATAAACTCGTCGACGTCGTCCTCGGCCACGGCTACGGCCATGCGCTCCTGGGACTCCGAGATGGCGAGCTCGGTGCCGTCCAGGCCCTCGTACTTCTTGGTCACCTGGTCGAGGTCGATGTAGAGGCCGTCGGCGAGCTCGCCCACCGCGACGCTCACGCCGCCCGCGCCAAAGTCGTTGCAGCGCTTGATGAGGCGGCACGCGTCCTCGCGGCGGAAGAGGCGCTGGAGCTTGCGCTCCATGGGGGCGTTGCCCTTCTGGACCTCGGCGCCGTCCTTCTCGATGGACTCGACGTTATGCGCCTTGGACGAGCCGGTGGCGCCGCCGATGCCGTCGCGACCGGTGCGGCCGCCGAGCAGGATGATCTTGTCGCCGGGCTGAGGCTCCTCGCGGCGGACGTGGGACGCCGGCGTGGCGCCCACCACAGCGCCGACCTCCATGCGCTTGGCCACATAGCCCGGGTGGTAGAGCTCAGAGACCTGGCCGGTGGCAAGGCCGATCTGGTTGCCGTAGCTCGAGTAGCCGGCGGCGGCGGTGGTCACGAGCTTGCGCTGGGGGAGCTTGCCCGCAAGCGTCTCGGACACGGGCACCGTCGGGTCCGCGGCGCCGGTGACGCGCATGGCTTGGTAGACGTAGCTGCGGCCAGAGAGCGGGTCGCGGATGGCGCCGCCGATGCAGGTCGCCGCGCCGCCGAAGGGCTCGATCTCGGTCGGGTGGTTGTGGGTCTCGTTCTTAAAGAGGAAGAGCCAGTCCTCATCGGTGCCGTCGACGTCGACTTTGACCTTGACGGTGCAGGCGTTGATCTCCTCGGACTCATCGAGGCCGGTGAGCACGCCCTCGTGCTTCAGCCACTTGGCGCCGAGGGTGCCCATGTCCATAAGGCAGACGGGCTTCTCGTCGCGGCCGAGTTGTGTGCGCATCTCGAGGTAGCGGTCAAAGGCAGCCTGTACGACCTCGTCGTCGATCGTAACGTCGTCGAGCACCGTGCCAAAGGTGGTGTGGCGGCAGTGGTCGGACCAGTAGGTGTCGATCACGCGGATCTCGGTGATGGTGGGGTCACGGTCCTCGGAGGCAAAGTACTCCTGGCAGAAACGCAGGTCGGCGTCGTCCATGGCAAGGCCGCGCTCGGCGATGAACGCGGTGCGGGCGGTCTCGTCCATCTCGCGGAAGCCGTCGAGCACCTCGACGGGCTCGGGCTCGGGAATCTCGGTGGTGAGCGTGTCGCGGAGCGCCAGGTCGCACTCGCGGGACTCGACCGGGTTGATGACGTAGTGCTTGATAGCCTCGACCGTCTTTGGCGCGAGATCGCCGGCGATCACGTAGAGCTTGGCGCAGCGCACGGTTGGGCGCTCGCCCTGGGAGATGAGCTGCACGCACTCGGCGGCGGAGTCGGCGCGCTGGTCAAACTGGCCGGGGAGCGCCTCGACCGCGAACGCGGTGAGCGCAGGCGCGGTGACCGAGATGCCCTCGCCCGTGCCGGCGGCGCCGATCGTCACGCCCTCGATGGCGAGCTCGCGACAGGCGGTGTCGACCTGGGGCTCGCTGAACACCACGGGGACGCAGCGCTCAAAGAGTGCCTCGTCGATACCCTCGACGTCGTAGACGTTCACGATGCGTAAGGCAGCCTCAGCGGGCAGGCCCTCGGCGATGACGGTGCGCAGCTCAGCCAGAAGCTGGTGCGCCTCCACATCGAATCCCGGTTTCTTCTCTACATAGATGCGCGAGACCATAGCGCCCCTTCCGTGGGTGTCGTTGCATACCGTCCCCATGATACCAGCGCGCGGGACGTGCGTGGCCACCGGACTGTGCCTTCGTGGAAAACGCAACCGGCCGGCCGAAAGGATTCCGAGCAAACATTCCGCAGGCGCGCAGCGCCGAGGACGTTTGCGAGGAACCTTTCGGACGCCCGCTTGCGTGCCGTGACAGGCGCGTGTCGGGTTCGTGACTGTTCCGTAAGGCGATGAGCGCATGTTCGCCATACATCTGAACGAGCGCTTAAGCTGCGCTTATGTGCCGCTTAATCCGCGGAGGAGCGCGTTGACGGTCGATGCGCGGGGTCGTACCTTCACCGGCGATGCAGGCGAGATGCCGCGCGCACATGCCACGGCGCCTCGCAACGTTTTCGTTCGGGGTGGAGGGAAACCATGTTCTTTCTCGATGCGGTTGCACGCTACGCCGCAGAGGCGTCCGGAGCGTCCTGCATGCGCACCTCAGACGGCGCGCTGATGACCTACGGTGAGCTCTGGGGCGCATCGGGCGCCATTGCGGCGCATCTTTTGGCGGGTGCGGCGGATCCGGTTGTTATCTTTGGCCACAAGGACCCCCTCATGGTCGCGAGCATGGTCGCCTGCATGCGTGCGGGCCGTCCCTACGTGCCGGTCGACCGCTATTCGGTTCCCGCGGGGCGCGTCGCCTCTATCGTGCGCCAGCTGGGCGACCCGACGGTGCTCGATGTCGAGGACGCGCTTGACGCCGAGGTGCTCGCCCCGCACCGTATCGGTCGCGGCGATATCGAGCGCGCCGTGCGTGCGGGAGGGGAGCCCGATGCCCGCCTTGCCATCGCGGGCGAGGACCTCTGCTACATACTTTTCACCTCCGGCTCTACGGGCGAGCCCAAGGGCGTTGCGGTGACGGCGGCGTGCCTCGACAACTTCTGCCGCTGGTCGCTTGCGCTCGTAGGGGATCCGCGCCCGGGCAGGGTCTACCTCGACCAGGCGCCGTTCTCGTTTGACCTCTCGGTCTTTGAGCTCGCGGGCGCGCTCGCCCAGGGCGGCGCGCTTTTCTCGCTCACCCATACAACGCTCGAGAGCGCCGCCAAAAAGGAGCAGGCGCTTGCCGCATCGGGCATCAATGTGTGGGTCTCCACACCGTCGTTTGCCGAGCTCTGCCTTGCCGACCCTGCCTTTGACGCGCGCCTTCTGGGATCGCTCGAAACCTTCCTGTTCTGCGGGGAGACGCTCCCGCTCGCCTGCGCGCGTGAGCTCGCGCACCGCTTCCCGGAGGCGCGCATCTTGAACACCTATGGGCCGACGGAGTCCACGGTCGCGGTGACGGCGGTCGAGGTAACAGACGAGATGCTCGCACGTGAGGAGCCGCTTCCCGTGGGCTCGCCGCGCCCGGGCACGCGCCTGCGCATTGTCGACGCAGCGGGCAGCGAGGTTCCGCGCGGTACCTGGGGAGAGGTCGTCATCGAGGGCGACACGGTGGCGGCGGGTTACTTCGGCCGTCCCGACCTTACGGCGGCGGCCTTTGGCGAGGCCGTGCTCGACGGCAAACGGGTGCGGACATACCGTACGGGAGACGAGGGCATGCTTGATGCCGCAGGTATGCTCCACTACCGCGGCAGGCTTGATGCGCAGGTGAAGATGAGCGGCTACCGTATCGAGCTCGGCGAGATTGAGGCGCAGCTGCGCCGCATCGCCCACGTGCGCGCCGCGGCGGTGGTTGCCGTCGAGCGCGACGGCCGCGTGCACCACATTGCCGCCTTCGTGGTGTCTGGCGCACCCCGCCCCGCGGGGGATTTCCGCGCGGGTCTTGCGCTTAAAGAGGAGCTCAGGCAGGTGCTGCCGCACTACATGGTGCCCCGTACCATCCGCTTCATAGACGCATTGCCGCAGACGCCCAACGGCAAGGTTGACCGGCGGCTGCTTGCCGCTGTTGCCGCTGGCAGGCGGGTGCTCACACCGGCGGACGACCGGGCGTAGCGGAGGGAGCCATGCAGTTCTATAGCTCGCCATCGTTTTTCTTAGCGCTTGCTGCCCTCGCGTTGCCTGCCGTGGTGCTCGGTCTTACCGGTCGCCCCATCAAGCGCTACGGCGAGGTTGCCTCGTTCATCATGCTCGCGTTGCTCTTCTCGGCATCGCCCATGCAGCTCGGCTGCTTTGCAATCTTTGTTGTGGTGGCAGTTGCGGGCACCTTCGCGACGCTTGCGAGTTGGCGCTCGGGCCGCTGCAACCTCGCGGTCTTTCGCGTATCGCTTGCCTCTGCGCTCGCGCCCCTGGTCCTCTACAAGCTCACGGCTGCCGCAGGCGCGGGTATAGCGGGCTTCATCGGTATCTCGTATGTGACCTTTCGCGCGGTGCAGGTGCTGATTGAGATCCGCGATGGCCTCATCACCGAGCTCACGCTCGGCGACTACCTCTACTTCCTCACGTTCTTCGCGCAGATCACCTCGGGTCCCATCGATCGCTCGCGTCGGTTCCTCGCCGATGCGAACGGCGCGCCCGGTCGCCGCGCCTATGCGGACCTTCTCACCCGCGGCATTCTGCTACTGCTCGCCGGGGCCGTGCTCGAGCTCGTGCTCGCAACGATGGCCAAGGGCTTTTTCGACCCGGCGTCGGTGCCTACGGGCACGCCGTCGCTCACGGCGCTGCCGGTCGCGGGCGCGGCGCAGGAGGTCGTGCGCGCCTACGCATATGGCATCTACCTCTTCTTGGACTTTGCCGGTTATTCCTACATGGCGATGGGTGCGAGCTACCTCTTTGGCATCCGCTGCCCCGCCAACTTCCGCGCGCCGTGGCGGGCATGCGATCTTAAGGACTTCTGGAACCGCTGGCACATCACGCTCTCCACGTGGCTGCGCGACTTTGTCTTTATGCGCTTCACCCGCGCCGCGATGCGGCACCGTTGGTTTTCCAGCCGCCTTACCACGGCGTGCGCGGGCTACCTCGTGAACATGGTGCTCATGGGCGCTTGGCACGGCCTTACGGTCGATTACCTCGCCTACGGCCTGTACCACGGCGTGCTTCTGGCGGCGACCGAGGTCTACCAAAAGCGCTCTGCGTTTTACAAGCGCCATCGGCGCGAGCGCTGGTACCGGCTGCTCTCGTGGGCGGTCACGCTCCAGCTCGTGATATTCGGTTTCTCGCTGTTCTCCGGACAGCTCACCCAGATAGTAGGAGGGATCATCAATGGTTGAGAACGATAACGACAGGCGTGCCCTTGCTGCGTGCGAAGAGAAGATTACAGACGAGGTGCTCGACCTCATCGGCGAGGTGTGCGATGACGATGCGGTGCGCGACGAGCGCGACCTCGACCTGTTCGAGGCGGGCCTTTTGGACTCGCTTGCCGCCATCGAGCTGCTGGTGGGGATCGAGGAGCGCTTTGGCGTGGACATCGCGCCCACCGCGGTGGAGCGCAGCGAGATGAACACGCCAAACAAGATCATCGACCAGATTGCGGTGCGGCTGTGAGCGCCCGGATCCGGGAGTGGTTCTTCTCCAACACCACATCCGCTGCCGTTGCCTGGGCGCTTGCCGTGCTCGCGCTTGCCGCCGTGCTCGCGTGGTTCTTTGCGCTCTCGCCCTACGGTGCGCCCGCCGCGCCGGTGTACGCGGAGTTCTAGGGGAGGGGAGTAGCCGATGGTCAAACGGTTGGTTGCGGTTGGCCTTGCCTGCTTTATCGCCGTGGGGGCGATGGGTGCGGCGGCGGTGGCGGGCGACTCCGCCCTCGACGCTGCGGCAGGGGCGCGCGTGGCCTATCCCACGTCGGGCGAGGTGTCGAGCTTTGCGTTCATGGCGGGCTCGTACGAGGCGCGCCGCGCCGCGGGCACCGAGCCCCTGCCGGTCTTTGGCTCCTCGGAGCTCAACCCGGCACCCGCCGGTCCCAGCCACCCCGCGGCGCTACTCACCGGCGGCGCCTACGGGATGGACGTCATGACGGTCGGCCGTGCCTTTTGCGCAGACCTTTGGCAGGCGATCGAGGTGGGCGCGCTCGCTACCAAGATGCCCGACGAAGGCCCGCGCAAGATCGTGATCTTCCCAAGTATGCAGTGGTTCATGTGCTACCGCCGACCCAAGGCGGAGTTCCCCGCGGCGTTTTCCGAGGGTGCGTTCGACGCCTTCATGGGAAACGACCGCATCTCCAGCGCGCTCAAGGAGCGCGTGCTCGCGCGCATGGCCGACTACGGTGTCGACCGACGCCCCGCGGCGACCCCACTTGCCGATGCGGTGGAGACACTCGATCGTGCGGCGGCGGGGGCGATGGGAGATGTGCGGCTCGGGCTTGACCTTGCGCTCGAAGGCGCGGGGGAGGCTCCTGAGGCGAGCTCCGCGACGCCCGACGCGCCTGATAGCCCTGCGTCAACGCCCGCTGATGCCGGAACGCGCGACGGCGCCCAGACTACTGCGGCGTCTGCTGCCGCGTCACCAGATTGGCAGGCGATCTTCGCTGCGGCAAACGCCCGTGCCCGCGAGGCGGCTGCCGGCAACGACCTCGGCCTTAACAGCGACTGGTACACCAAGAGCTGTGCATCTTGGCTCGCCGGTGCGCAACGTAGCTGGAAGGTCGCGGGCGATGCGTACTTCAGCGCGCAGGAGTTTGAGGACTTCGAGACGCTTCTTCAGGTCTGCCAAGAGGCGGACGTGGAGCCGCTCGTGGTCATCCAACCGGTCAAGGGCGCACTCTACGATCAGACCATCTACAACCGCGGGGTGCGCGCACGGTACTACGACATGATCCGGGGCGCGTGCGCCCAGGCGGGCGTTGCCGTGGCGGATTTCTCATCCCACGAGTACGACCCGTACTTCCTGCGCGACTACTCGCACCCCTCAGACCTCGGCGGCGCCTACTATGCGCAGGCGATCTACACCTTCTACCAAGCTGGCGAGCCGGTCACCTCGTATCCCCGGTAAGACCCCGCCCGCCCGGCAGCATCACAGCCACATTGGCGAGGATGGCAAATTGATTGTGCAACAGCGTTAACGCAGGAGGGCGCCCGAAAGGATTTCGAGCAAACATTCAGAGGCGCGCAGCGCCGAGGACGTTTGCGAGGAACCTTTCGGGCGCCCTCCGCCGTGCGTCAGCTGTTAGTCGTTCTTCTCCGCGCCCTCGCTCCACGCCTCAACATCCTCGATGCGAATGACGCTTGCCACGCGGTCGACCTCGTCCATACCGTCGAAGATCTTGATGGCGGCGTGCACGTCGCGCTCGAGTGCCTTGTGCGTGAGGAACACGACCGAGCAGGTGGTGCCGTTGCCGTCTTTGAGCTGGTGG
>CASELS010000047.1 GCA_949288855.1 uncultured Collinsella sp.
CAAGATCAACAACCTGGGCCCCGTGAACCAGGTCGCCATGGAGGAGTACGAGCGCCTGCGTGAGCGCGCCGACTACATCGAGGCGCAGCTCGCTGACCTCGAGAGCGCGCGCAAAGCGCTCACCAAGATCACCGCGGCCATCGACCGCAAGATGCGCCGGGCGTTCCTCACCACCTTCGAGAAGGTGGACGAGAACTTCCGTGAGATCTTTGCCATGCTCTTCCCGGGCGGCCAGGCGCACCTCGAGATGACCGATCCGGAGCACCCCTCCGAGACGGGTATCGAGGTCATCGCGCAGCCGAGGGGCAAGCGTATCACCAAGATGATGCTCATGAGCGGCGGCGAGAAGAGCTTGACGGCCCTGGCTTTGCTCTTTGCGGTCTACAAGACGCGCACGGTGCCGTTCTACGTGCTCGACGAGGTCGAGGCGGCGCTCGACGACTCGAACCTCTCCAAGCTCCTCGACGCCATCGATGTGCTGCGCCATCGCACGCAGCTCCTCGTGGTGTCGCACCAGCGCCGCACGATGGAGGACGCCGACGTCCTCTACGGCGTCTCCATGCAGGCAGACGGAGTGAGCCGCGTGGTGAGTCAGCGGCTCGACCGCGCGACGGGAAAGGTCGTGAACGCATAAGATGGGTTTGTTTGAGAAACTGCAACAGGGTCTCGAGCGGAGCCGCGAGGCCATCAACGAGATCTTCTACTTTGGCGGCGAGGTCGACGAGAGCTTCTGGGAGGACCTCGAGGATACGCTCGTCATGGGGGACATGGGCGCCGACATTGCCATGCAGGTGACCGATGACTTGCGTGACCTCGCTGCGCGCAAGAACTTAAAGACCGCCGCCCAGCTGCGCGGCGCCCTTGCCGATCGCTTGGCGGAGATCTTCGTCGCGCCCGAGCGCGACCCGTTTAGCGCCACGCCCTCCTGCGTGCTCTTTGTGGGCATCAACGGTGCCGGCAAGACGACGACGGTCGGAAAGATCGCGAGTGCAGCGCACGCGGCCGGCAAGCGCGTGGTCATCGGCTCGGCGGACACGTTCCGCGCCGCCGCCATCGAGCAGCTCGACGTCTGGGGCGAGCGCGCCGGTGTGCCGGTTGTCAAGCGCGACCGCGGCTCCGACCCGGCGAGCGTTTGCTACGACGTGCTCGACGAGGCCGACCGCACATCTGCGGACCTCGTGCTTATCGATACGGCGGGGCGCCTCCATACCTCGCCCGAGCTCATGCGCGAGCTCGCCAAGGTCGTGAACGTCACGCGAAAGCGCGCGAGCAAGATGCGCGCCGGCGCTATGGACGTCTACGTGGTGCTCGTCATCGACGCCGCAACGGGCCAAAACGGCCTCACGCAAGCGAGCGAGTTCAACGACGCCCTCGGCCTCGACGGCATCATCATGACCAAGCTCGACGGCACCGCCAAGGGCGGCATCGCGCTCGCGGTGGCGCAGCGCCTTCAGCTTCCCATCTACCGTGTCGGCGTGGGCGAGCACGTCGAGGATCTGCAGACATTCGATGCGCGCGATTTCTGCCGCGCCCTTGTTGGTGAGGAGTAGCACCCTATGTTCAACAGTCTTTCCGATCGCCTGAACGATACCTTTGACCGCCTGCGCGGCAAGGGCAAGCTCACCGAGGCCGACATCACGAGCGCGATGCGCGACATCCGCATGGCGCTTCTGGAGGCCGACGTCAACTTCAAGGTCGTCAAGGACTTTGTAGCCAAGACGCGTGAGCGCTGCATGACCGCCGAGGTCTTGGAGTCGCTCACTCCGGCGCAAAACGTCGTCAAGATCGTGCTTGATGAGCTCGTGGAGCTTCTCGGCTCCACGGAGAGCAAGCTTGTCCTCTCGAGCCGTATCCCCAACGTCATCATGCTCGTGGGCCTTCAGGGCTCGGGTAAGACCACTGCGGCGGTAAAGCTCGCCTACCTACTGAAGAAGCAGGGGAGAAGCCCGCTTCTGGCAGCGTGCGACGTCTACCGCCCCGCGGCAGCCGATCAGCTCGCTACGCTCGGCGGCGAGATTGGCGTGCCGGTCTTCCGCGGTGACGGCGAGCACCCGGTCGAGATCGCCCAGGGCGCCATCCGCGAGGCCGTCGACAAGCTGCGCGACGTGGTCATCGTCGACACCGCCGGACGCCTGCAGATCGACGAGCAGATGATGCAGGAGGCCGTCGACATCAAGCGCGCGGTCAAGCCCGATCAGGTGCTCATGGTCGTGGACGCCATGACCGGCCAGGACATCGTTAACGTGGTCTCGACCTTTGCCGAGCGCACCGATTTCGACGGCGTCATCATCTCCAAGCTCGACGGCGACGCCCGCGGCGGCGGTGCGCTGTCGGTCCGTGCGGTGACCGGCAAGCCCATCAAGTTCGTCTCCATGGGCGAGAAGCCCGAGTCCCTCGAGGTCTTCAGCCCGGACCGCATGGCCAAGCGCATCCTCGGCATGGGCGATGTGGTGGGCATCATCGAGAAGGCCCAGGAGGCCGCCACGGCCGAGCAGATGGAGTCCGCCGAGCGGATGCTGCGCGAGGGCCTCACCATGGACGACATGCTCGAGCAGATGCGCGCTGTTCGTAAGATGGGCGGTATGAAGGGCATCCTCGGCATGCTCCCCGGCGGTCAACGCGCGCTCAACCAGATGGGTGGCAACCTCGACGAGACCATTCTCGACAAGAACGAGGCCATGATCCAGTCCATGACGCGCGAGGAGCGCCTGAACCCCAAGTGCATCAACGGCCAGCGTCGCGCGCGCATCGCCCGTGGCTCCGGCACCACGCCCACTGACGTCAACAACCTCATGAAGCAGTGGGGCGAGATGAACAAGATGATGGGCAAGATGCGCGCCATGACCCAGCAGATGCAGGGCGGCAAAAAGGGCAAGAAGGGTAAGAAGGGCAAGAAGATGCGCGTCCCCGGCATGGCGGGCATGCCCAACATGGGCAACCTCATGGGTGGCGGTGGCAACCCCTTTGGCGGCATGGGTGCGGGCGGCTCCGACATGGACATGCTGCGCGCCATGGAGCAGCAGATGAAGGGGCGCAAGTTCTAACGCCTCTAGCTTGACGTTTTTTTGGATTGTCGTTTCGGGGAGATGGTCGAGATGGGATGCGACCGAGACATCGATAGGGCGGCCGAGGCCTGGGCGTTCCTTCGCGCAGGCGATGCGGAGCGCGCCGCGGATCTTGTGGGGCGCTGGCAGGAGCCCGAGGACGGCGACCTCACCGGTGTTCCCGCGCCCGATGTCTGCCTCGCGCAGGCGCATATCGCCCTTGCCGAGGGCGCCTATACGAGTGTCATCTCCTGCGCCATGACCGCACTCGGCATCATGGGTACCGCAGCGGACGGCGCTGATGACGGACGCGACGAGCTTGCCCGGTCCTTCCAGCTCGTGATTGCCGCTGCCGGCGACGGGGCGGCAGGCCTTGCGGGCAAGCGCCTCGCCTCCTTTGCCACCCCCGACGGCGCCAAGCGTGCGAGCGGCACCTATTCAGGCCTCTCGACCCGCCTGTACCTCACGCGGCCCATCCCTCCCGCGTGGAAGGCGGACCTCATCAAGCACTTCGCCCTCTGCGCAGTCGCCTGCGACACCGCGCTTATGGAGATGTGCAAGAAGCACGGATCGGTCTTCTCGCGGTTGCGCCGCAAGAAGGACGAGGCTGATCGCACATCTGCCGCGCAGCCCCTGCCGCACTTTGAGGTTACGGGCCCGGTGCGAGAGGGCCGCTGGGAAGAGCTCGCCGGGCGCTGGGACCGGCTTCGATTGAGATAGGGAGGCGCTTTGGCATGAGCAAGGCCGACGTCCAGTTTGTGAAGATGTGCCGCGACATCCTCGACCACGGCACCACCACAGAAGGTGAGAAGGTCCGTCCCCATTGGGAGGACGGAACGCCCGCCTACACCATCAAGAACTTTGGTGTGACGGCGCGCTACGACCTGCGCGAGGAGTTTCCGGCACTCACGCTTCGCCGCACGGCGCTTAAGTCCGCCATGGACGAGATCCTCTGGATCTACCAGAAGAAGTCCAACAACATCCACGACCTCAAGAGCCATATCTGGGACGAGTGGGCGGATGAGACCGGTTCCATCGGCAAGGCGTACGGCTACCAGATCGCCCAGAAGAGCCACTACCCCGAGGGCGACTTCGACCAGATGGACCGCGTGCTCTACGACCTTGCGCACACGCCGTTCTCGCGCCGTATCATGACCAACATGTACTCCTTCGCCGACCTGTCGGAGATGCACCTGTATCCCTGCGCCTATAGCGTGACCTACAACGTGACGCATGCGGAAGGGGACGAGAAGCCGACCCTCAACATGTGCCTCATGCAGCGCAGTCAGGACATTCTTGCGGCCAACAACTGGAACGTCTGCCAATACGCGATTCTGCTCATGATGGTGGCCCAGGTGTCGGGCATGATCGCCGGCGAGCTTCTGCACGTCATCGTCGACGCGCACATCTACGACCGGCACGTGCCCATCATCCGCGAGCTCATCGAGCGCCCGCAGTACCCGGCGCCCAAAGTCTCGCTCAACCCGGATGTCACCGACTTCTACGACTTCACGACCGATGACCTCATTGTCGAAGGATACGAGACCGGTCTCCAGGTGAAAGGAATCCCCATTGCCGTCTAAGAACGAGGCGAAGCCCTTGGACAACCTCGGCGCCATCGTCGCGGTGTGCGACGACTGGGGCATCGGGCGTGCGGGCGACATGGTCGTTGCCAACCGCGCTGACATGCGCCACTTCGTGCGCTGCACCAAGGGCCATACGGTCATCATGGGCCGCAAGACCCTGGAGAGCTTTCCGGGCGCGCGGCCGCTCAAGGACCGTCGCAACATCGTGCTCACGCGCGACGCCTCTTTTGTGCGCGACGGCATAGAGGTCGTGCACTCGGTTGAGGAGGCGCTTGCGCTTCTGGCGCCCGACGAGGAGGCGTGGGTCATCGGCGGTGCAGAGGTGTACCGCCAGATGCTGCCGCTGTGCTCGCGCGCGATCGTGACCAAGAACCACTGCATCTGTCCCGCGGACGCCTATTTCCCCGACCTCGACCACGATCCCTCTTGGCGCGTCGCGGCAACCGACGGCGGCTACGCGATTGCGGAAGGGGAGGGCGATGCCGGCATCGCCTACGATTTCGTGACCTACGAGCGCACAGAGCGCAAAGAGGACACGGTCGCATCTGCGGTCATCGACGCTGCTATCGACTTGGGCGCGGAGGTAGTGGAGCGCATCGTGGACGCGGTGTTCTAGCATGGCGGACATCCTTCGCATCGACGATCTCTCCGACCCGCGGCTCGACGCCTACACGCGCCTTACCGAGCGCGAGCTCAGAAGCGTCCTCGAGCCTGAGAAGGGCATCTTTATCGCCGAGAGCGCCAAGGTCATCGAGCGCGCGCTCGGCGCCGGGCTCGCCCCCGTGAGTTTTCTTATGGGCGAGCGTTGGCTGGACCAGCTCGCGCCGCTGCTCGATACCATCGGAGAAGACGTCCCGGTGTTTGTGGCCCCTATGGAGCTTATGGAGCAGCTGACCGGATTTAGCGTTACGCGCGGCGCGCTTGCGGCGTTTCGCCGTCCTCCGCTTGTGGACCCGGCGATGTTTCTCGAGGGTATCTGCGAGGCGGCCGGTGAGCGCCCGGTGCGGGTGTGCGTTCTCGAGGGCATCGTGGACCATACCAACGTCGGTGCGATCTTTCGCTCTGCCGCCGCGCTCAATGTCGATGGCATCCTCGTGAGCCCTACCTGCTGCGACCCGCTGTATCGCCGCGCGGTCCGCGTGAGCATGGGTACGGTCTTTCAGGTGCCCTGGACCCGCATAGGGGAGACTGCGCGCACTTGGCCGGCTGACGGGCTCGAGGTGCTCCATCGCGCCGGCTTCACGTGCGCCGCCATGGCGCTCACCGATGATTCGCGTTCGCTTGATGATCCCGCGCTTCTCGACATCGACCGGCTCGCCATCTTTATGGGTACCGAGGGCGCGGGCCTGACCGCGCGCACCGTTTCCGGCTGCGACGTCGCTGTGCGCATCCCCATGGCGCACGGGGTCGACTCGCTCAACGTTGCCGCTGCCTCTGCCGTGGCGTTCTGGCAGCTCTGCCCCCATGCGAGCAACAGCTACCATTACCGTCCCGGTATGTTCTCGTAAGGGCAGGCGTGGCACAGCCGCATTAGACAACTGCCGCAGTAGTGAGCCCGCGCCGTCGCTTTCTGCAAAAACTGCAGTAGTGAACCCCGCTGGTGTTTTCTGCAATAATTGCAGTAGTGAACCCCAAAATGCACGATTATTCGTTCTCCATGGAGCCGGGTCCACTACTTTGTTTTTTGCAGGCTTTTTACCAGCGATTCTTTGGCGAGCTACGCTTCGGGTTCACCACCCGGGTTCATTACCTCAATTCTTGCAAAAAGCGGCGTTGTGGGCCTAAAGCGGCGCCGTGGGCTGTTAGTGGGCTTCTCAAGCTCGCCGCCGAACGACCGGAATCCGGTGGCAAACGCGCTATCCGCGGTGTTAGACGCCTCAACGCCGCGAGCGGACTCTAGATCTCCACTACGCGGCGCTCGCCGGATTCGCCTTTAAGTTTGGCCGCGCGCGCCTCGGCATGGCGCAGCCAATGCCCCCAGTGGTGGTAGGCGACAAAGAGGATCGCCGTGAGAATCCAGGTCACGGGGTAGACGAGCAGCATCGTCTCGATGGTGTGATGGAGCGGTACGACGGCGAGGAGCCAGATTACGCGGAAGACAACCGTGCCCAAGATGGTGAGGAGCATCGGGCGAAAGCTCTCGCCCGAGCCGCGTATCGCGCCGGAGGTGTTGTCGACGATCGAGTAGAACAGGTAGAACGGCGCGATGAAGTGAATCATCGTGGTCGTATAGGCGGTTACGTGGGCGTCGTCGATGAAGATGCGTGAGAGCGGTCCCACGAATGCGACGAGGAGCGCCGAAAGACCACCCACGAGAGCGACGGTGATTACGAGCGAGGTGTGGTAACCACGGCGCATGCGCTCGTAGTTGCGGGCGCCGAAGTTCTGGGCGGCAAACGTTGTCATGGAGACACCGAGGGCCTCGGTAACCATCCATACGATCGCATCGAGACGGCTTGAGAGGCCCCAGCCCGTTACGGCATCGGTACCAAAGGTGTTGACCGTGGACTGCAGGATGATGTTTGACACCGAGTAGACCGAGGACTGGATCCCTAGGGGAAGCCCCGTTGCGAGCATGCTTGCGCAGATGCGTCTATCGATGCCGAGGCGGCTGGGGATGAGGCGCCAGGCGCCGGGGGCGCGCATAAGGCGAGCGCAGATAAGCGCGGCGTTGATGAAGAGCGTGGTCGCGGTTGCGATACCGCAGCCCATGGCCTCGAGGCCGAGCAAGGCGACAAGGATGTAGTCGAGGACGGCGTTGATGATGCAACCGCTCGCGATGATGAGGGCTGGGGTTCGCGTGTCACCGACCGAACGCAGAAGCGCCGATCCCATATTGAGCACAAGCGAGAAGACCATGCCCGCCGCGTAGCAGCGCGCATAGGGCACCGCCTCTGCCATGAGCTCGTCGGGCGTTCCCATGAGTTCGAGCACGTGCGGGATGAAGATGACGCCGGCAACGGATAGCGTGAGGCCGAGTACGAGCGCCACGGCCATAGCGGTGTGGATGGCGCGCGAGAGGCGCTCGTCGTCATGGCTGCCAAAGAATTGGCCCGAGATGACGGCGCATCCGGCACCCACACCGACCGAAAAGCCAACGGCAAGCTCGAACAGCGATGCGGTTGCCTGCACGCCGCCCAAGGCGAGCTTTCCGCCGAACTGACCCAAGATAAACGTGTTGATGAGGGCGTGCGCCTGCTGGAAGAACGAGCTGAAGAAAATGGGGACGCAGAGTAGCAGGAGCTGTTGCCAGATGATGCCCTGGGTGACATCGAGAGACTGCCGTGACTTAGTTTGCTTAGTCTGTGCCATGCGATACCCCTGCTGCCTTTACGGAATGCTCATCCCGCACATTCCCCAAACCGGACTATCATACAAACCGCGCGGGCGCGACTCAATAGCGCGTGTGGACGTTCGCCTGCAAACGGCCATTTCGATATGCCGGGGGAGTGTGCAGCAGCTCGGTTTACGGAGCGAGGACTTGGGTATCCTCAAATCATTGCACCAACCCGATGGGAGACACTTCTATGGAAATGGATGACCATAAGCGTAGACGCAACATGATCCTCTACGTGATCATCGCGATGGCTGTCTATCTTGTGCTGAGCACGCTGCTGTTCCCCAACCTCGGCCAGCGTGTCCAGATCAACCAGGTGAGCTACACCCAGTTCTTGCAGGACTTGGATGACAAGAAGGTGGCGAGCGTCGACTACAACACCGGTGACGCGACCGCAGTCTATACCCTCAAGAAGGACGTGAAGGACGACGGCACCGTTGAGGCGGCCTACGAGACGACGGTCATGCCGAGCGACTCTGACCTCACCAACCGCATCGTCGATGCCAGGGCAACGCTCGATGTGACCATTCCGAGCAACGACGGCAACGCCTGGATTTACTTCCTTATCTACTTCAGCCCCATCATCATCTTCCTGCTCTTTGGCTGGTGGCTGAACCGCCGTATGAAAAAGGCGATGGGCGATGACGGCCCGTCGATGAATTTTGGATCCGGCGGGTTCGGTGGCATGGGAGGCGGCCTCGGTAAGAGCGGCGCGCGCATCGTCGCCTCCAAGGACGTCGGCGTGACCTTTAAGGACGTCGCCGGTCAGGAGGAGGCCAAGGAGTCTCTGAAGGAGGTTGTCGACTTCCTCGAGAACCCCAAGCGCTACGAGGACATCGGCGCACGCTTGCCGAGGGGCGCTCTGCTCGTAGGTCCTCCGGGCACGGGCAAGACCCTTCTGGCCAAGGCCGTTGCCGGCGAGGCCGGTGTGCCGTTCTTCTCCATCTCGGGCTCCGAGTTTGTCGAGATGTTCGTGGGCCGCGGCGCCGCCAAGGTGCGCGACCTCTTCAAGCAGGCAAATGAGAAGGCTCCCTGCATCGTCTTCATCGACGAAATCGACGCCGTGGGTAAGCGCCGCGATGCGGGTCTCTCCACCAACGACGAGCGCGAGCAGACGCTGAACCAGCTCCTGACCGAGATGGACGGCTTCGACAACCACAAGGGCATCGTCGTTCTTGCGGCCACGAACCGCCCCGACTCGCTCGATCCGGCGCTTCTGCGCCCCGGCCGCTTCGATCGCCGCGTCCCCGTCGAGCTTCCCGACCTTGCCGGCCGCAAGGCGATCCTCGAGCTCCACGCCAAGGACGTGAAGACCCAGCCGCCCATCGATCTTTCCGCTATCGCGCGCGCCACGCCGGGCGCCTCGGGTGCGGACCTCTCCAATATCATCAACGAGGGCGCGCTTCGTGCCGTGCGCCAGGGTCGTGCCCGCGCCACGCAGGAGGACTTCGAGGAATCGGTCGAGGTCGTCATCGCCGGTCAGCAGCGTAAGTCGACGGTGCTCTCCGATCATGAGAAGCAGGTCGTTTCCTACCATGAGATCGGGCACGCCATCGTTGCTGCCAACATGAAGGAAGGCGCTCCGGTCACCAAGATCACCATCGTACCGCGTACCTCCGGCGCTTTGGGCTACACCATGCAGGTGGAGGAGGACGAGAAGTTCCTCACCACCAAGCAGGAGGTCCTCGACAAGCTTGCCGTCTACTGCGGTGGCCGCGCGGCAGAGGAGCTCATCTTTGGCGAGATGACGACTGGTGCCGCCAACGACATCGAGCAGGCGACCAAGCTTGCCCGCAACATGATCACGCGCTTTGGTATGTCGGATGAGTTTGGCATGATGGCGCTCGGCACGGTGCAGAACGCCTATCTCAACCAGGACACGTCGCTCACCTGCGCACCGGGTACCGCCGAGCGTGTTGACGATGCGGTTCAGAAGGTTATCGAGGCTGCTCACGCCCGCGCCCTGCAGGTGCTCAAGGAGAACAAGTTCAAGCTCCACGAGCTTGCGCGCTACCTCTACAAGAAGGAGACCATAACGGGCGATGAGTTCATGACGCTGCTCAAGCGCGAGAACCCGCTCATGCCGCCCAAGCCCCAGGCGTAGGCGATCAACCGGTAGGTTGGCCGCCCCTCCCGATCGCATATCCCTCTGTGCTCAAACATTCTCGGAAAGCCCGCTCCCAGCGGGCTTTCCTGCGAAACTGCGCCAGAGGGATATGCGATCAGGAGGGGCGGCCTCTTGGGTTGAGGCCTAGCCCTAGAGTTCCTGTGGGCTTGACGTGCTGGTTATGCGCGCAGGGTACCATGGGGGTAATCCTGTGTTTCAGAAAGGCTGGAAACGTGTCTGATAATGACCTTCGGTTCGCGATTCTTATCGATGCGGATAACATCGCGCCCAAATACATCAAGATTATTCTCGACGAGGTGGCAAATTCCGGCGTCGCCACGTACAAGCGCATCTACGGTGACTGGACGAGCCAGAGGCTCACTTCGTGGAAGGATTGCCTGCTCGAAAACTCGATCATCCCCATGCAGCAGTACAGCTACACCGCGGGCAAAAACGCGACCGACTCTGCGATGATCATCGACGCGATGGACATCCTCTATTCGGGAAATGTCGACGGGTTTGCCATCGTGAGCTCGGACTCCGACTTCACGCGCCTCGTTGCGCGCCTGCGCGAGAGCGGTATGCAGGTTATCGGCATGGGGGAGCAGAAGACCCCCGAGCCCTTCATCTCCGCCTGCAACCAGTTCAAGTACCTCGACCTGCTCTATGCCTCTCGCGCCGACGAAGGTGAGGACGACGCAGACGCCTCTGATTCAGGCGCGACCGAGCGCCGCGCCCGCCGCCACCCCGGCGATGCGGGTGGAGCGCGCGCTGCAGGCATGGGCAACGGCGCTGATGCAGCGGGCGATGCGGTGAACTTTGCCGAGATGAGCCGCGCCGCGCGGCGCAACCATATGAAGAAGATCCGCCAAACCATCAACGCCATCATCGACAAGTTCTCCGATGACGACGGCTGGGTCGCACTGGGGCGCGTGGGGGATGAGCTTGCCAAGCGCCTGCCCGACTTCGATGTGCGCAACTACGGTTTCAAGAAGCTACGCCCGTTCTTGAAGTCGCTCGGCGTCTACGAGTTCGATGAGCCCGAGAACGGGTCTGGCCAGCATCAGATCTATCTGCGCCTGCGCGAGCAGGAGAACTAGGGGGGGGGTAGCACGATGCGCGTGGTGGTGAGCGCCTGCCTCTTGGGCGAGCGGTGCAAGTACAACGGTGGTTCGAACGAGAATCTCGCCTTGATCGAGCGCCTGCGCGCGGAGGGTTATGAGGTGGTGCCCGTTTGTCCCGAGGTCGCCGGTGGGCTTCCCACGCCGCGCCCTCGGTCGGAGATATTAGAAGGCGCCGTGGTGAACGAGTTTGGCACGAGTGTGGACGAGGAGTTCCGCTCCGGCGCCAAGCGCGAGCTTGAGCGTGCCCTCTCGGGCGGTCCCATCGACGTGGCGATTCTGCAGCCGCGCAGCCCTTCGTGCGGCGTGGCTGAAATCTACGATGGCACCTTCTCTGGTGTCCTCGTGCCCGGCGACGGCGTTTTTGCGCGTCTTCTGCGCGAGCGCGGCGTTTCGTGTGTTACGCCGGCGCAATATATGGAATAGCGCACGTGCGCATGCTACAATACCGCCCACAGGCTGTGATGGGGAGGAGTAGCCGGTCCCCGCGCAGATGAGAGAGCGGACCCGGGGGTAGCGAAGCCCCTGGCTGAGAGGTTCGCCTGCGCGCCCGAGCGAATATCACCCCGGAGCCGCGACCCGAACGGGGCTGGTGGGACGGTTGCACGTTTTGACCCCGTCCCCAACCATGCATCCCAGTAGACGTCGCCGGGACGACCGCCGTCATGTGGTCGGCCGAGTACGGGTGCGAATGCGCACCTAAGCTGGGTGGTATAGCGAAGAGCTTCACGCGGGCAAGGCCCGTTTCATGAGCGCTTCGTCCCAGCTTGCAGGGACGGGCGCTCATTTGCGCCTGGGGGAGGCCGCATCAGGCCGCCCGAACGACCGGGGCGCAGACGCCAGGTGCCTCGGCGGATACAAAGGAGGGCACATGGCGAAGAAGGAAAAGAGCGTCTATCAGGAGACCATGCACCTGCCCAAGACGGGGTTCCCTATGCGCGCAGGTCTCTCCAAGAGCGAGCCGGCACGTTTGGCACGCTGGAATGAGAACCATCTCTACGAGCAGCTTCAGAAGAAGAACGAGGGATACGACAAGTTCGTCCTGCACGACGGCCCCCCGTATGCGAACGGCCCCATCCACATCGGCCACGCCATGAACAAGATCTCCAAGGACATCATCATGCGCTACTGGGCCATGCAGGGCTATCAGACCCCCTATGTGCCCGGTTGGGACTGCCATGGTCAGCCCATCGAGCATAAGGTAGAGGAGGCACTCGGCACCGCTAAGTTCAACGCCACGCCTACGGCGAAGATTCGCGAAATGTGCCATGAGTTTGCGGTCGAGAACCTCGACCTGCAGCGCGAGGGCTTTAAGCGCCTGGGCGTTCTGGGTGACTGGGACAACCCCTACCTCACGCTCTACCACGAGCACGATGCCGCCGACATCGAGGTCTTCAAGGCTATGTTCGACAAGGGCATGATCTACCGCGGCCGCAAGCCAGTGCACTGGTGCAAGCACTGCCATACCGCGCTCGCCGAGGCCGAGATCGAGTACGCCGACGAGGTCAGCCCCTCGATCTTTGTGCGCTTTGAGATGATCGACGCACCCGAGACGCTCCGTGCCTCCGGCATGCCCGTCGACGTGGTTATCTGGACCACCACCCCTTGGACGCTCCCGGCAAACTCCGGCGTGGCGCTTCTTGCCGAGGCTGACTACGTCGCTGTCGAGGCAGAGGGCCGACTGGGTATCATGGCAAAGGCGCTTTGGGAGAAGGTCTTCCACGGCGTTGCCAAGCTCGAGGACGCAAAGCTCTTTGTGCCCGAAGGTGCTACCGAGCCTTGGTGCGCTCACGGCGAGGACCTTGTGGGCCTTACTTACCGGCAGCCCATCTTTGAGGGTGTTTCCGGCAAGGTCGTCACCGCTGACTATGTCACGCTCGAGGACGGTACCGGCTGCGTGCACACCGCTCCCGGCCACGGCGTCGACGACTATTACACCGGCATGCGCTGCGATTTGCCCATCATCATGCCCGTCGATGACGACGGCCGCTTCTACGTGGGCGACGAGTACGGCACGGGCGGCCCCTTCTCCGGGCTTGATACCGACGAGGCCAACCCCAAGATCATCTCTTGGCTCGCGGAGCGCGGCAAGCTCCTCGCCGAGGTCAAGATCAACCACTCCTACCCGCACTGCTGGCGCTGCAAGCAGCCGACGATCTTCCGTGCGACGGACCAGTGGTTCGTCTCCATGGACGAGACCGGTCTTCGCGAGCAGGCGCTCGACCAGGTGCTGAACCACGTGGCCTGGTACCCTGACCGCGCCAAGAACCGCATCGGTGCCATGGTGGAGGGCCGTCCCGACTGGTGCATCTCGCGTCAGCGCAACTGGGGCGTGCCGATCCCCAGCTTCACGTGTGCCGACTGCGGCGAGAAGGTCATGAACGACGCCACGCTCGACGCCGTGATCGCGCTCTTTAAGGCGGAGGGCTCCGACGCTTGGTTCACCACAGATCCGTCCGAGTATCTGGGCGACGCCTGCGTGTGCCCCAAGTGCGGCGGCCATCACCTCAAGGCCGACCGCGACATCCTCGACGTGTGGTGGGACTCCGGCGTCTCCTGGAAGGCGGTCTGCGAGAAGCGCCCCGAGCTCGAGTACCCGGCGGACCTCTACCTCGAGGGTTCCGGCGCCAACGGCGTCGCGCCCTACAAAGCCGTCGTCTCCCAGGGCTTCACCCTTGACGGCCAGGGGCGCAAGATGTCCAAGTCGCTCGGCAACGTCATCGACCCCAACAAGGTTTGCGACGAGATGGGTGCCGACATCATCCGCCTGTGGGTCGCCTCGGTGGACACCTCGACCGACGTCGCCATCGACCATGAGATTCTCGCACGTACCTCGGACGCGTACCGCCGCTTCCGCAACACCTTCCGCTTCCTGCTGGGCGAGCTCGAGGGTCAGTACGACGCGGCGCGCGACCACGTGGACTTCTGCGACCTCACGCCGCTCGACAAGATCATGGTGGCACGCATCGCCCAGGTTCAGGCAGAGGTCGACGACGCCTACGCCTCCTATGAGTTCAACCGCGCTTACCGCACGCTCTACGACTTTGTGGTGACCGAGCTTTCCAACGTCTACCTCGACGCGCTCAAAGATCGCCTCTACTGCGAGAAGGACGGCTCTCTTGCCCGCCGCAGCGCCCAGACCGTGCTCGCCGAGCTCCTCTCGATGCTCCTGCGCGACCTGCAGCCCATCCTTGCCTTCACCACAGACGAGGTCATGGCCTACACGCCCGAGGGCATCCGCGACGGCCAGGACTATGCGGCGCTTCTCGATTGGTACCGTGCGCCCATCACGCTCGATCAGGCCAACGAGCTCGCGCCCGTGCTCGATGCGGCCCTCGAGGTTCGCGCCGGCGTGACCAAGGCCTTGGAGGACAAGCGTGCCGAGGGCACCTTCACCAAGAGCCAGGAGGTCCGCGTCACCGTCACCGTCCCCGAGGAGCTCTACGCGCCTCTCACCGGTGAGGACGCGCCCGATCTGGCCGAGTTCTTCATCGTCTCGGAGGTCGAGCTCACGCAAGGCGATGAGCTTGCCGTCTCCGTCGAGCCGGCGCACGGCGAACGCTGCGACCGCTGCTGGAACTACCGCGAGAGCACCGGTGCCCACGGCGCGCACGCTCACATCTGCGACCGCTGCGCTGAGGCTCTGGAGGCCTAAGTGACCTCGGCCGCGAACCATCAGAATGAGACGCCAAAGGAGGGCGCGCGGAGCTTTGCGCCCTCCCGCGCATGGCGCGTGGCAGTGGCCCTTGGCCTTGCCGTTGCGTTTCTTGCCCTCGATCAGCTGACCAAGGTCATGGCGCGCCGCGCGTTCATGACCGGAGCGCTTCCCGTGACCGTTATCCCCGGCGTCCTCGAGTTCGACTTCGTCGCCAATACCGGGGTCTCGTTCGGCCTGGCCTCGGGCTTTGGCTACGCCTTCGTCGCCCTTGCGGTGGTCGTGGTGTGCGCGGTCGCCCTCTATCTTTGGCGCGCGCCCGCGCTCTCCCGCCTCGAGGTAATCGGTCTCGGCATGCTCGCCGGCGGGGCCATCGGCAACGCCTACGACCGTGCCGTCTTTGGGTTTGTGACCGATTTCATCGCCACCGTCTTCATCAACTTCCCGGTTTTCAACGTCGCTGACATCGGCATCACCGTCGGTGTGGCGCTGGCGCTCATCGGTTTCATGTTCCTCTCTCCGGCGTCAAAGGCGGGGGAGAAGGCCACGCAGGACGGCAGCGTCAATGCTGGCACGCACCAGGTCTGCGGAGATGCGGACGAGAAGGGCGGCGCGTGATGGCGGGAGACGTTCATATTCTGGTCGACGACACCGCACGCGGCACGCGGCTCGACGCGTTTTTAGGCTCCCAGGAATCCTGCCCCTCACGCTCGGCGTGCGCGCACCTCATCGAGGCCGGAGCCGTTGCGGTGAACGGGGAGACCTGTCTTTCCAAGAAGTACGCCGTCATGCCGGGGGACCGCGTTTCGGTCGAGCTTCCCGACGAGCCCGAGCCCGGCGTCGTCATCGCGCAGAACATCCCGCTCGACATCCGCTATGAGGACGAGTATCTCATCGTGCTCTCCAAGCAGCGCGGCCTTGTGTGCCATCCTGCGCACGGGCACGCGGACGGCACGCTCGCCAACGCGCTTGTCTACCACTGCGGCATCGATCACCTCGGCACCCTTCAGGGCGAGGACCGTCCCGGCATTGTGCACCGGCTCGACCGTGACACCTCGGGCCTTATGCTCGCCGCAAAGGATGACGACACGCAGCGCGCCCTTCAGGACCTTATCCGCCTGCGCACGCTCGACAGGCGCTACATCACGCTCGTGCATGGCTATGTGGCTATGGACGAGGGGCGCATCGACACCGGAATCGCCCGCTCCACGCGCGACCGGCAGAAGATGGCGGTGTCCGACGATCCCTTCGCTCGCCAGGCCATCACCACGTTCAGGGTCCTTGAGCGCTTCGATGCGGGTCGTTTCGATGATGGCTACACGCTGCTCGAATGCCACCTCTACACGGGACGCACCCACCAGATTCGCGTCCATATGCGCCACATCAACCACCCTTGCGTGGGCGATCCCCTCTACGGGAGGGGAGGGCGTAACGCCGAGCGCGCCGACCGCGGCCTTACGCGCCAGTTCCTCCATTCCTGGCGGGTCGCTTTCACACATCCCGTAACCGGCGAGACCATCGAGTGCCGTGACGAGTTGCCCTGGGACCTTGCCGAGGTTCTCGACGAGCTTGCTCCGCTCTCGCTCGGCCGCACCGAAGCGGGGGAGGAGATCGTGCCCCAGCTCGGTCTTCTGTCGTAGGGGCGGCTGCGGTATCTGGAAACCGTGCGGAAATGCCCTAGCCGCAGCACGCGGCGCTGCCGGGACGATGCGCGGTCGGTTACACTTCAGCACAACCTTGGTCGTCAACAGGAGGCCGACGCGCCGATGCCGTTATCTGAATTCACGCCCATTACGCTGTTCAACTATGTCGTCATGACGCTTCTGGGCGTGCTTACGCTCTACCAGTTCGTGTTTTATGTCGTCGGCCTTATTCGCGGCGAGGTCAGCTACCCCAAGGCCAAGAAGCTTCACACGTACGCCTTTTTTATCGCGGCGCACAATGAGGAGCCCGTTATCGCCAACCTCGTGCGCTCCATCCGCGACCAGGACTACCCGGCAGAACTTATCGACATCTTTGTTGTGGCGGACGCCTGCACCGATAACACCGCCCAGGCAGCGCGCGAGGCGGGCGCAATCGTGTACGAGCGCAACGACCTTGCGCGGAAGGGCAAGAGCTGGGTCATGGACTTTGGTTTCCGCCGCATCCTCGAGGAATACCCCGGCAAGCACGACGGCTTCTTTGTATTCGATGCCGACAACCTCATCTCGCGCGATTACGTGAGCATCATGAACGATGCGTTCGACCAGGGCTACCAGGCGGTCACAAGCTACCGCAACTCCAAGAACTTCGGCAGCTCATGGATCAGCGCAGCCTACGCCACTTGGTTCATCCGCGAGGCGCGCTTCCTCAACAACGCCCGTATGCTCTGCGGAACCTCCTGCGCGGTGTCGGGCTCGGGCTACCTCATCTCCGCCGACATCGTACGCGGCATGCAGGGCTGGCGCTTCCATACGCTTACCGAGGACATCCAGTTCTCGACGTTCTGCGCTATGCACGGGATTCGCATCGCATACGCCCCGGCGGAGTTCTTTGACGAGCAGCCGCTCACCTTTAAGGCGTCCTGGAAGCAGCGCATGCGCTGGACAAAAGGCTTCTACCAGGTGTTCTTCACCTATGGTCTGGGCTTGGTGAAGTCCTTCGCCTTCTTCAGAAGGTTTGCCGCCTACGACCTTTTCGTAACAGTTGGCCCCTGCACCATCTGCTCGATGCTCTCCATGGTTGCCAACGCGGTGTTTCTCGTCGTGGGCACGCTCAGCCACGGTTTTCTCGCCACGGCGTCCGAGCTCGATTCCTGTGTCGTCTCGCTCATAACTATGCTCGTCTCAAGCTATCTCATGTTCTTTGCCATGGGGCTCGTGACCGTCGTCGTCGAGCACCGTCATTTCCATTGCCCCAAGCGCTGGAGGTTCTTTACCAACCTCTTCACCTTCCCGCTGTTTATGCTGACGTATATCCCCATCAACGTCGCGGCGCTCTTCCTCAAGGTCGATTGGGTGCCCACGCCGCATAACGTGGCCATGACGCTCGATGACGTGGTGAAGGAAGAGTCGTAAGAGCGCTCTGCATAAGGGCACTCTTTTCAGTTGCCAGCGTTTTCTGTCACTTAGGCTTCTTGACGGGGAGATAGATGAAAAGACTCGCTGGACAATGAAAAAATCGCCAGGGCAAAGTCGCCGGGACAAAACCGTCAGGGCCGGGCTCGGAGTGACGATCGGAGATAATAAAAAACCCGCCGAAAGGCGGGTTGGAAGTTCTGGCTCCCCGAGCCGTTGTTTACCCGAACCAAAGACTCCCCATCGGGTGGCTCCCCATCAGGCGAAACGGTGAAGCCGACCCACATGTCGTGCTCGCCGGAGACCACCACGCGCGAGACGAAGCCGCGCACCGCTGCGTCCGGCCCCTCGCACATGGCGAGCTTGTGGATCATGAAGCGGACCATGTCCTCATCGATGACGAGGGCGCCGGGCTTGGCGTCCCGCGCCTCCTCCTGGAGCGCGGCTCGCTCCCCGTCGAGCTCCACGATCCTCTTGGCGATTCGGTCGCTAGCCCCGGTGCGTGCCGCCAGGTCGATGAGGCGGTCCTGCTCGCGGTCTATCTCGGCGAGTCTCGCCGCGATGGCCGCTGCGGCATCGATCTCCGAGCCCATGGTGCGCTCCTGCTCCGCCATGACCGCTTCCACGATCATGTCCACGAGCGCGGGGTTGCCTGCGATCAGGTCGGCGAGAGCCCGCCTCACGCGAGCCTCCGCCTCGTCGCGGGCGATGGCGATATGCGAGACGCGGGACCGGTAGTAGTAGTGGTAGTCGCCCGTGCGCGACCTGCCGCAGTCCGGCACGAGCCGGTTGCCCTCGAG
>CASELS010000048.1 GCA_949288855.1 uncultured Collinsella sp.
CGCCATGGCGGACGCTAGCGAGAAGACCGTCGTCACGCCCGAGGAGCTCGATGCTCTGGAGGCGCGTCTCGACGAGGTTGAGAAGTACCTGCACCTGGACGAGAAGCGCGGCCGCGTGGCCGAGCTCGAGCGCGAGAGCGCCGCACCCGGCTTTTGGGACGACGGCGACCGTGCGCGCACCCTCATGGCCGAGCTCTCCTCCGCGCGCGACGACGTGAACGCGGTCGAGGGCGCCCGCACCGCCCTCGGCGATGCCCGCACCGCCCTCGAGTTTGCCTCCGAGTCCGACCCGGAGGAGGCGGCGGAGTTTGAGACGGAGGCGACGGCCTCTGCCCGCGCGCTCGCGCGCGCCATCGACGAGCTTGAGCTCTCGAGCTGGTTCACCGGCGAGTTTGACCACGGCGACGCGATCCTCACCATCAAGCCCGGCCAGGGCGGTCTTGAGGCGCAGGACTGGACCTTCATGCTCTTCAAGATGTACATGAAGTACTGTGCCCGCCGCGGCTGGAAGGTTACGGTAAACGACTGCCCCGCGGCCGAGGTCATCGGCATCGACCGCGCGACCATCACCGTCGAGGGCAAGGACGCTTTCGGCATGCTTCGCGCCGAGGCGGGTGTGCACCGCCTGGTGCGCATCAGTCCCACCGATGCCAAGAAGCGTCGACAGACCACGTTTGCCGGCGTTGAGGTCATCCCGGTGTTGCCGGACGACATCGACATCGAGATCGCGCCCGACGACATCCGCGTGGACGTGTACCACGCGAGCGGCCCCGGCGGTCAGGGCGTCAACACCACCGACTCCGCCGTGCGCGTGACGCACCTGCCCACGGGTATTGTGGTCACCTGCCAAAACGAGCGCAGCCAGATCCAGAACAAGGCCGCGTGCATGCAGATCCTCAAAGCGCGCCTCTACGAGCTCGAGCTCCAAAAGCGCGAGGACCAGCTGGACGAGATTCGCGGTCCCAAAACCGAGATTGGTTTTGGCAACCAGATCCGCTCCTACGTGCTCTATCCCTACCAGATGGTGAAGGATTTGCGCACCGGCGTGGAGACGGGCAATGTTGAGAGCGTGCTCGACGAGGGCGACCTCGACCCGTTCATCATCGGCTATCACCGCTGGGCTACCGGCAACGCCGAGTAGGGCTGTTTTGGCAGTGTATTCGCTTCTAGAATCGCCACTCGAGGGCGAGCGCCGGTTCGGGATTTGCGAGAGCGTGCTTGTTAAGATGATCGCTTAGATATGGCATGTTGAACATGAGCTCGCCATATGCCACCGCAACTACCACGCCTTTGTCGATAAGGCCCTTGCGCGCCCCGCTAATCTGCGAAGGTGCTTTCTTGAGTGCCTCCGCGATTGCGGAAGTGCGGGCAATACGATCAGGTCCGATGACATCGGCCATCGCTTGGAGATAGGTACGCTCGCTTTTGGGGAGTGCGCGCACCACCGGGGCGACACTGCGCTCTTCAAAAAGGGAAATCGTTTGCGGGAGTATGGCTTTTACGTCTTTGGGCGTGACGAGGTATGTGGCCTCAGAAATGGTGGTATTGAGGTATTCGACCAAGCAGTACCCTGCAAGTTGCACAAAGAAGGGATGACCAAAGCTCGCTTCGATAAGTATCTCGAGGGCATCCTCGCTGAGCGATAGCCCCGGTACGTGTGCGAATGCCTGTGCAAAGGCGGTCCGGGTTTCGTCATGGGTGAAGACGCTGAGGCGAATATGGGCCGAGCGGCGCATATACGTGCACCCTTTTGCCTGGATGATCTCTTCATACGAATAAGGTAGGCCGGCAACAGCGAGTATGATGTTATGGCCCTTGCGCGTTGCCATTTGGAACGCGCCGCATAGCAGCGAGAGTTCGTTGATGTCAATCTTCTGAATCTCGTCAATGGAGATGAAAATACCCTCGGGATGCTGTTCGCAGGCTTCAAGAAAGATGAGCTCGATGTCATCTTTCTCAAACGAGGTGTTCTTTGACGAGGAGGGGCCTTTCACGGTGGCGCCCGAACCCAAAACGGACACGCCGATTTCCGGTGCGATTCCTTTTGTTTCTATACGATGGCGTACCAGGCGCCGTGTAATGGTGCCTAGTGCTTGTTCTGAATTCACATCGATAGTGAGCCAGCTTGCATCATGTGCGCGAATGGAAAGTTGTTCGAGAAGCGCCGTTTTGCCGCATCCGCGGTTTCCCGTGATGAACAGGGAGCGTTCATCGCTTCCGCGATTGACGAGCGCCCGACCAAAACGCTCTAGAATCTGTTCGCGTCCAAAGAAGAAATCGGGTTTCCCCCCAAAGGAAGGGGTAAAGGGATTCTGGAACATGGGACACCAGCTCCTTGCATGTATGTCGACGCATCTAATAGTATATCTGCACGATATATATGATATAAGAGAAATCGAAGATTATAAGAATATAGAATTCTATATAAATATAAATTGATCAGAACGTAAGCTGCCTCTCTGCCGCGCGGGGCGGCACCGCCCTGTAGGGGAGGGTGACGTCTGAGACGGGCGGCCATGCTACAATACCGCCGGCAAATCAAACGACCATGCGCCTGTTAGGGTACGGCGGTGCGCCGCGGCAAGCGGCGACCGTGCGCAGAAAGGACGGGCCATGGTGTCCCGCAGCATCTCTGACCTCATCCGCTCGCAGTTTGTGCGCGACCTGCCGCTTGTGATCTTCGGCTGCGCGATCGCAGCGCTCGCGACGGACATGTTCCTCATCCCGCACGGCCTCGCCGCGGGCGGCGTGACCGGTATCGCGACCATCATCAACGAGCTCGCGGCGCGCCAAGGCATAAACCTGCCCGTTGGTATCCAGACCATCGTCATGAACGCAGCCATCATGCTGCTCGTGGTGCGTTCGGGCGGGGCGCTCTATGCCATCCAGACGGCGACGGGTTTTGTGCTCTTTGGTATCTTCTGCGACCTCTTCGCGCCCTTTGTGGTGCCGCTCGCGCACACCGAGCTTTTGGTACCCGCGCTTTGGGGCGGTATCATCCTGGGCCTGGGCCTTGGCCTCTCCTTCCGTTGCGGCGTGTCGACGGGCGGCTCGGATACCGTCGCGCAGATCATCGCCCGCAAGTTCTCGCTGCCGCTCGGCTCGACCGTCATGGTGATCGACTGCCTCATCTGCGCGGCGTCCGCTCCGGTCTTCTCGGTTGACAACGCCCTCGCCGCGGCGCTCTCTATGGTGGTGACCGGGCTTGTGCTCGACCGCGTGGTCGATGGCGGCAACAGCCAGCGCGCCGCCTTCATCATCTCCGAGCGCTACGAGGAGATCTCGCACGACATCCTCTACGGCCTCGAGCGCGGCGTCACCCGTATCCAGGCGCGCGGCGAGTGGACCGGCGAGGAGCGCCCCATGCTCTTTGTCATCCTCGACAAGCGCGAGATTCAGATGCTCAAGGCCGTCGTCGCCGAGCACGACAAGAATGCCATCATGGTTATCTCCGACGTGAACGAGGCGCTCGGCGAGGGCTTTGGCGAGCTGGGACAGAGCGTATAGCCGGCTTATGAATGGCACGCCCGCCCAAGCTAGCTCACGTTTTACCGGTCGCTCTCAGGTTGCTTAGGGCTATTTAGAACTACTCAGAACTGCCTAGAGGTATTTCGACCGTTTTCCCCTCTGCGATGCTCGGAGATGTGGAGGAAGCGCGTTCGGCCGCCAGTTCAATATCGTGCCTTCCAATAGGCGTTCGCGAGCTCGTGGTACAGAGGCGAGTCGTAGGGGAGGTCGAGCTTGCGGCAGACGATGGGCCCCATGTCCTCGTAGATGACGGGGTCGGTGCTCAGCCCGATGAGTGTTCCCACGTAGTGTTGTCCGTTGTATTCAAAGTTCCGACTCTCGACCATGGGGTCAGCGGCAATGCTTAGCAACGTGATGAGTCCGAACGCAGCTATCGCAGCTAACCACAAGACCCCGCGACGTACCACGCGCCCCGCGCTTGGACGGACGCCATCGACCGAGCGCCCCGTTACGACGATGGTGCGCGCTAGCATAAAGGCGGTAATCCAGCCGGGCATGTAGATTGATATCGTGCGGAAGAGCATCGTTCCGCAGTAGCCTCCCGCATCAATGGTGGCGCTGATGCAGATCCCGAGTATAAAGATGCCGCCGAACCCCAGGGCAGCTGCGGGGAGGCGCTCCTCGCTAAGGAACGGTATTGTTATTGCTGAAAAGGCAACGCAGAGCAGAAATGCGAGCCAAAGCACGGTGAGCCTCCTATAGATCCGGGCAGTTGCACGCCGAGGATTCTTGCACCGCACCGATAACGGTGCCAGCGGCATTTTGGAACACACCCATATCAGGCGGATTGCCAAGCGATGCAAAAGCTGAGGCAAACCCAGGTGCAAGGTCGCCGCCCCATCCGGTCCAATAATTGGGGACAGCTCCTGTTGGGGCATAGTCCTCTACAACTGCCCAAAGTTGCGTCTACGTATACGATTATCTTGAAATGAGGGTAGCGAAGCCGCGGCGCGCGTTTTACCCAGAGTTCTTCCAAAAAAAAACAGCCGAATTATACTGAGAGTGACTGCTGGGATGTTCGTGCGACGGACGCCTGAGTTTGGCCGGCACGTGCATCTACCTCTGCGTTAGGAGGACGGAATGGGGCTGCCAACGAGAAGGACGTTTCTGATGGGTTTGGCGGCGACCGGCGGAATTGCCCTGCAGGGATGCTCGGCGCCTGTGACCGGCGGCAGTGGGTCTGTCGACCCATCAGGTACCGAGGGCGATTCGAATGCCGATCCTGTGCGTCTGCAAGTCGCCTGGGATACGTTGCTGCTCTACCAGGGCATTACAACGGATGATACAGAGCAACCGCTTTCGGTCCTGCGGTCAAATTTTGTCTTTAGCGCAAGCAACATACTCGCAATCGGCGACAGAATCTATGCCGGTGTGGGCGATACGGTGTTTGGATTCATTCCAGACACCGGGGAGGTCGCGCACCAGTTTTCCGTCGTAGACAGCGATGAGGAAGATCCCGTGGGGGATATCATGAGCATCGCTGCGTCACAGGATGTGATGTATGCGGCAACGTCGGGAGGCTATGTCATTGCTTTTGATGTCGCCTCGGGCGCGCAGCAGTGGGCGACGCTTTGCTGCTCGACGCGTTCGCCGGGTGTTACGTCATGGGGCGGTGGCGAGACGCTGTACTTTTCCGATGCCCCTTGGCGCTGCACGAGCTTGGCGATGGACAGCGCTGCGATTGTTGTCGGCTATTCGAGCTATCAGTTGCAAAATATGTCGTTGCTTGCCTGTGTTGAAGCGTCTACGGGTGCGGTGCGCTGGACCCGCCAGCTCGAGGGTCGCTTGGACACAGCGGGCGGCATCGGGTACCCCGTAGCGGTTGATGCGGGCCTTCTCCTGCCCATGCCGGATGGCTCTGGTCTCGGCCTGCTGAGCATGCAGACGGGCGAGACGCTCGATTTTCTTGAGACGGACAGTCCTGTTTACATGGGCCTCACCATGAGCGACGGGGGTGGGCTGCCGTGTTTCTTCCAATCCAAGCTCGGTACGCTCTATCGCGTGGATGCGGAGGGTAGCGTCCTAGTTACCACGAGCGCGCAAGATGCCTGCACGGATTCTGCCAAACGTGTTCCCTCGGGCGCGCGACCGCTTTTGGCGGACGGACACGTGATCGTGAACGCGGCAACGCAGGATGAAGATGCGAAGCGCTTCGATGGGGATTACAATCCGTCGGCAGGGGAGTGCGTGGTCTTTGATGCTGAGACGCTTGAGGTGCTGGAGCGTCATGATGCGCCGGAAATCGAGTCGACGCCCATACACGTGGGCGAGGGGATGTATTACCTTGGCCGCGCCGGCATCTATTACGCAGCACTAGAGGGCGGCGTGCCGGGCGAGCCAGAGCTTGTGATTGATGCCGAGGGGCGCGATCGCGACGTGTGGGAGCAGCAGCTACTCGCCACGGACGGCATGCTCTACTTTGTGGGCGGACCCTACGGCGAGCGGTGGCTGTACGCCATCGGTCCTAGGGATGATGCTTAAGAGAAGGCAAGGTCTTGCAAAAAGGGGAAGGTGCCGCGGTTAAGGGGAAACCTCGGGACGTATTTTGGAGCTGCCATGGAGAAGGAAAAGCGTTTTAAGGTGTTCGACGTGGTCGCGATTGTCTGCGGGCTTATCGGTGGGGAAGTGGCGGCGATGCTCTTTGCCCCAAACGGCCCAACGATTTCGCGCGTTATTGCTTGGCTAATCGGTGCGGTTGTTGTTACCGCCCTGGTAGTCGTTGTCGGATCGCTGCTTCGTCGCGAGTCGTAGGCTAAGGCCGCATAAAGCAAGTCGAGTCCGTTGCTGTGACGGCTCAGTGAACGCGTCTCTTGCGCCGTCGGTCTCTCACGCCGCTGCCCCGAGCCTTTCTATCGTTTGGCGCGCGTCCAGTACGCCGCTGAGAGGCCGAGGACGATACCAAAGACCAGCGTGCACATCTGGCCGAGCAACATGCCGGACGCAACGTAGAACACGCATAGGGCGGCCGATAGAACGGCAAGCACCGCACCGACTACTTGGCGTGCGCGCTCCGGGAGCCGACCGACCACCAGGACGGTGAGAACGAGGGCGAGCGCGGCGCCGAGGAGATTTGTGGCCAGAATCGCCTCGAGGCTGTACGCCTCGTTTGGTGGCTGGAAGTACCAGACGGTCCACCGCACCGCCACCGGCTCGGTGGAGTAAGGTACGGCAAGGCAGACATACCCCCAAGAAAGCGCAATGGTAAAGGCCTGAGCGGTGCGTTTAAGTGAGGTCGGGAGCTTCATGGCGAGCCTCCATTCTGTCAGCATGATGGCCCACTTACGATTATTCCCAAAGGCTAGACACTCGGATTGCGTAGACAAAAACTAATTGCGAGACGCCGGGCCGCAGGAGCGTCCGCGTTGCGGTTAGGCGTTTGTGCTGAGTGATAGATTAACGCTGAGAGTGTAACGGCTAGTTTTGAGGGTCATGAGGTGGCTGACGTTTCACATCCTTGAAGGCGTCACGCACCGCTTTGCGGATGACGAAATAAAGCGCGGCGAGGAAGACGATTGCCGGAATCGCCCTGAAAAGAATAAGGTTGTAAACGATTGCAACGATCTCTGCAGAACTAGGGTACATGACCTCCATGGTGCCTCCCTACAGTCGCAACGTAACCTTATCCGGCTCCTACCCAGCGCGATAGAAGCCATGCAACGGTCCATCGGATAATTCGGCGAGTGCGGGGGGTCACCGGCAAACGGTTGCCGTGACGGTTCTGTGAACGCGCCTCACGCGCCGCTCGCGCACCACGCATGATGAAACGTTATATCGCGCACTGCGACCATTAAATGTTGGTCGATATGGGATGTGTTTACTAAACATGGTGTCTGAGCTGCTATGATGAGTTGGCTTTTGCCCCAGACCTAACCCAGAGAGGGATGTTCATGGCAACAGATGCACTGAGACAGGCCAGCGCGCGGAGCGACGCGGAGATTGCGCTCATCGCCAACCGCATGCGGCACGACATCATCGAGATGCTGGGGGCTGCGGGCTCCGGCCATCCGGGCGGCTCGCTCTCGGCGACCGATATTATGGCAACGCTGTTCTACTCCGGCCTCTTCGGCATTGACCCGGCCGACCCCGATAACCCCGAGCGTGACCGCTTCATCCTCTCCAAGGGCCACGCGGCGCCCGCGCTCTACGCACTCCTCGTCCAGCTCGGCTACATTCCGCATGACGAGATCACGACGCTTCGCCAGGTTGACAGTCGCCTGCAGGGTCACCCCGACCGCCACGCCTGCCCGGGCGTTGAGGTCTGCACGGGTTCGCTCGGCCAGGGTCTTTCAATTGGCTCCGGTATTGCGCTCGGCTTCAAGCTCGATGCCAAGCGTGACGGCTCCGAGCCGCGCCGTGTCTTTGTGCTCCTTGGCGACGGCGAGATGCAGGAGGGCGAGAACTGGGAGGCCGCGATGTTTGCGGGCAACCAGGAGCTCGACAACCTCGTCGCCATCGTCGACCTCAACAACCTGCAGATCGACGGCCACGTGACCGATGTCAACAACATCGAGCCCGTGGCAGACAAGTTCCGCGCCTTTGGCTGGGAGACCATCGCCGCCGACGGTCACGACATCGCGTCTGTTCGTGCGGCGCTTGAGGCCGCTGTCGCGGTGAGCGGCAAGCCCGCCGTCATTGTCGCCAAGACCATCAAGGGCAAGGGCGTCTCGTTCATGGAGGACCAGGTAAGCTGGCACGGCAATGCGCCCTCGCCCGAGCAGACCGAGGTCGCCCTCGCCGAGATCGATGCCGCGTACGAGGCGCTCCTCGCAGCGCAGAAGGAGGCCTAAGACATGGCTAAGGCAACTCGCGCCGCTTTTGGCGAGACGCTTATCAAGCTCGTTGACGAAGGTCAGGACATCATGGCCGTGGACGCGGACCTCTGCGGCTCCACCACCACCGGCGCTTTTGGCAAGGCATACCCTGACCGGCTCGTCGATGTGGGCATCGCCGAGCAGAACATGATCGGTGTGGCGTCCGGCTTGGCGCTCACCGGCCGCACGGTCTTCACCGGCTCGTTTGCCGTCTTTGGTACGGGCCGCTGCTGGGAGCAGATTCGCAACACCGTCTGCGACTCTGACCTCGACGTCAAGATCTGCCCCACGCACGCCGGCATCACCGTTGGCCCCGACGGCGCCACCCATCAGGCGCTCGAGGACATCGCGCTCATGCGGGTGCTTCCCGGCATGCGCGTGCTCGTGCCCGCCGACTATGCGAGCGCCTGCGCGGCGATCCGTGTCGCTGCGGCGACGCCCGGTCCCTTCTACGTGCGCCTGGGTCGCGAGCCCCTGCCCGAGATCTACGAGGACGGCTTCACCTGCGACGTGGCCTTTGCCAACGTGGTGCGCGAGGGCGCCGACATCGCCATCATGGCGTGCGGCGTCGAGGTGGCGCACGCCCTGAAGGCGGCTGAAGAGCTCGCCGCCGAGGGCATCAACGCTGAGGTCGTCGATGTCATGAGCATCCGCCCGCTTGATGAGGAGACCCTCATCGCCTCCGCTTCCAAGTGCGGGCGCGTCCTCACGGTGGAGGAGCACAGCATCTATGGCGGCATGGGTTCCGCCGTGGCCGAGCTTCTTTCTGAGAAGTGCCCTGTGCCGGTCAGCCGTATGGGCATGACGGGCTTTGGCCAGTCGGGTACCGCCGCTGAGCTTCTTTCCTACTACGGCCTCGACGCCGCGGCGATCGCCGCCCGCGTGCGCGAGCTCTTGGGTAAGTAGGCACGGCAGGTTTTCGACCTCCCGGGGCGTCAGCCCTTGGAGCTGGCGCGTTACCCAATGAAACGTATCTCCGGCACCTGCGCCGGCGTGGCACGGTCGCCTCGCCGGCGCGGGTGCCTGTTTGCAGGCGCCCGTCTTGTCCGCCCGCCAGCCATCCTCGCTGAGATTGTGTATGCCGAAACTGTCTAACTGCTCGCCTCCTCCAGATTGTGTATACCTAAACTTTGGCAATGCGACATGAGGAATAACAAAGTCGCAGGTAGAGGCGGTGATACTAGAATCGGTGCGGTGAAACACCTGAGTTTCGGTATACACAATCTGTTTCAGTGCACACAATTTTGCGGCGCGCGCGTATCGGGCGCGGGCAGATCCGCTCAACTGACGCGTGATGCCACCCTTCGGTCTGTGCCGCTTGTGTGCAGGCGCTAACACGCTGGTAAAATAGTCCCGTCTGTAATTCAAACGCACGACTTGAAGGAGCGCTTGTGGCCAACCACTTCCGCAAACCCGAAGAGGGGCAGGACGAGGTCAGCACGCCGTCAGCGGAACCCGTCGCAGCTTCGCACTTCGCACTTTCAACCGATTCCGATGCCATGGCGGACACTGCCGCCGGGGCACCGACCGCGCCCGCAGAGGCGGCCGATTCCGGCTTTTCCGCTCAACCCGCGGTTAACCCCATGGTCGGCGGCGCCGCTGCGCCGAGCCCGGATGACACGGGGGCTTTTCTCGCCAGCCCCGGCGTGAGCATTCCCGCCGCGCGGAACGTTCCCGAGATGTCCGCCATCCCCGAGGTGACGGCCGAGCCTGAGCCCGAGATCACGCCCGACCAGGCCGAGGAGATCGCCGACCTCAACGAGGCTCTCGACGACCCCAACTTCACCACGGTCTTTGCACCGGTGGAGTCCGCGCGCAAGCAGGCGCGCGAGGCAGGCGTCGAGCCCGTGATCCTCTTTGAGCACGTCACCAAGGTCTATCCCGCGCAGCCTAACAAGCCCGCGCTCGATGACGTCAACATCGAGATCTATCCGGGTGAGTTCGTCTTCCTCGTCGGTCACTCCGGCTCCGGTAAGACGACCCTTCTGCGCACCATGACGCGCGACGTCAAGCCCACCTCGGGCCGCGTGCTCGTGGCGGGTCAGGACCTCATGCGCCTGAAGAACCGCAAGGTCCCGTTCTTCCGTCGCCAGATCGGCACGGTGTTCCAGGACTTCAAGCTGCTGCCCGGCAAGACGGTCTACGAGAACGTCGCCTTCGTGCTGCAGTGCATCGGCAAGCCGCGCGGCGTCATCCGCACGCAGGTTCCCGAGGTGCTGCGCCTCGTGGGCCTCGCCGACCAGATGGACTCCATGCCCGACCAGCTCTCCGGCGGCGAACAGCAGCGCGTCTCCGTGGCGCGCGCCATGGTCAACCGCCCGCCGCTGCTCATCTGCGACGAGCCCACCGGTAACCTCGACCCGGCGATCTCGCTCGGCATCATGAAGCTGCTCGAGCGCATTAACCGCACGGGTACCACGGTCATCGTGGCGACGCACGACCGCGAGATGGTCGACTCCATGCGCCGTCGCGTCATTTCGCTCGAGGCGGGCCACGTGGTCCGCGACCAAGAGAGGGGAGGCTACGGCAACTATGGCGCCTAGCAATCTCGGCTATTCCCTGCGCGAGGCGGGGAGCCATTTCTTCCGCAACTGGACCTCTTCGCTCGGTGCGGTCTTCACTATCTTCCTGTCGCTTTTCATCATCGGCCTCTTCATCATCGGTTCTGCGATGATCACCTCGGTCATCGGCGACATCGAGCAGACGGTCACCATCACCGCCTTCGTGTCCGACGATGCCTCTGACGAGGACATCCAGGCCTTCCGTGATGAGCTCGAGACATGGGACAACGTTGCCCACATCGACTTCAAGACCAAGGAGGACGCGCTCGAGGATTACCGCGCGACCATGTCCGACCACGCCGAGGCCACCATCAGCGCGCTCGACGGCGAGAATCCGCTTCCGCGCTCCTTTGTCATCCAGATGGAGGACTCCTCCCAGGTGGCGGACACCGCGGAGCGCATCAAGAGCGATGAGCTCTTCCGCACGATCGTCGATGATGACGACCCCGAGGTCGACGACGTCGACGCCGATGTGGACGCCGGCGTGATTTGGGGCCAGGAGGAGGTCGGCGTGCTCTTTGAGGTGACGGGCTACATCCGCATCGCCGCCGTGGTGCTCGTGGCGCTTCTCACCTTCATCGCGTTCATCTTCATCAACAACACGATTCGCCTGTCCATCACCGCACGTCGTCGCGAGATCGCCATCATGCGTCTCGTGGGTGCGTCGAACGGCTTCATCCGCGGGCCCTTCATTACCGAGGGCGTCATCCAGGCCATCCTGGGCGCGCTGCTTGCGGTGGGCGCGCTCGAGCTCATGCGCAACATCCTCGTGCCGACGGCTCAGGCGGCGCTCGGCTCGCTCTTTAATATCACCATCCCGCTCGACATCTACCTGGTTACCTACGCGGCGCTCGCGCTCGTGGGCGTGGTCATTGGCCTCTTTGGTTCGGCCATTGCCATGCGCCGTTACCTCAAGGTGTAGCAGGGCTCGCAAGCTAACAGGTTGTGTCTAGGGGTCGGGGGCTGCGCTCCCGGCCCCTTTGCACATTTGGGGACGGGGCCAAAATGTGCATTTTCGCCAGCGGACTGTTTGCTGGCTTTCCCCATAAGACCCGCTAGAGGGGAGGTGCGCCGTGGGGCGCCAACGTCGACATAGATCTCATCGTGGGCCGGCGCGCAGCGTCCGCCGCCCGAGCCTCACCGGTACCGTGGTCCTGCGCGAGCACGGCGCCTTGGTGGAAACTGCCGAGGGTTCGTTCAGGCTGGCGGGCAGGTCCCTGCGCGAGGTAATGGACGGCGACACGGTTGCCGTGAGCCTGCACCGCGGTCAGCGCGGCGAGCGCCGTGGCGTGGTGGAGGGCGTGATCGAGCGGGCTGCAGAAACGGTGGTGGGCACCTATGCCGCCGCAGGTCCGCTTGGGGCGATTCGTCCGCTCGACACGCGTTTGCAGGCAGACTTCTTCGTCTTGCCGGGTGACCCCTCTGCACAAGACGCCCGAGTGGCGGAGGGCGACGTGGTCCTCGCACGCATCGTCTCCTATCCCACCCGCTACGAATCCGGCGTGGTGACCATCGAGCGGAGGCTTGGCGGCGCGGACGCCCCCGACCTTGGAATCCAGTGCATTATGGCGCGCTACGACCTTGCGCAGTGTTATTCCGAGGCGGCGGTGCGCGAGGCCGAGGGGCTTGCGCTCGATGTGGAGGCGGCGCTTGCAGACCCGCTGCGCCGCGACCTGCGCGCTCGCTTTGTTCTTACCATCGACCCGGTCGACGCGCGCGATTTTGACGACGCCATCTCGCTCGCGCGCACGCCGGATGGCGGCTACGCCCTCGGCGTGCACATTGCCGATGTGTCCCATTACGTTGCTTGGGGCAGCTCGGTCGACCTCGAGGCGCGCCGCCGCGGGACCTCGGTCTATCTTGCCGATCGCGTGCTGCCGATGCTGCCCGAGCGCCTCTCGAACGAGCTCTGCTCGCTGGTGGCGGGCGCGGACCGTCTGGCGTTCACGGTGGATATGGAGCTTGACCGTGCGGGGCGTCCGCGTCGCGTGCGCATGTATCCGAGCGTCATTCGCTCGCGTGTCCGTTTGTCTTACGATCAGGCGGACGCGCTGTTGGAGGGCGCCGCCGCGGCCGGGGGCGCCGCTACGGACCGTGACGCT
>CASELS010000049.1 GCA_949288855.1 uncultured Collinsella sp.
TCCTTTCTTAGCTTCCTCCACATAGAATGTCAGCACTCTCCACAGCTTAGTATCATGCTCGCCGATCTCCCTTGCAGCCGCTGCTACTGGAATATGCCTGAGAAGAGTTAGGATTACTCCCTCCATCATCAGCGTGAATCCAGATCCGGCCCTTCCCCAGGGAACATCTATTGTCTTAACGCCGTGTTCCTTGCATTCAATCCGAGGTACCCTTGCATGGATATAGCACCTGTACTGGAAGAAGTTAAGATGCCTCCATACTCGTTCTCTTGTATCATATACCTTCGCTTCATCTCCGCAGAGGGGACAGGAATGACCACTGAGTCGGTTCTCCACAGGGACCGGAGAACTGGGGGCTGAGCCCTTCCGATGCCCAGAGTGGTGGGCATGGCAAGGATTGATCCCGATGATGCGCTGCTGCGTCGCCTCACCTATGTTCTCATCGGCATCTGCGGCTTGATGAACGTCTTTTAAGCCCGCCCGAGCCACTTGGCCGCGTGGCACGTCCGCATCGGCGGCAGCTCGTCCGCACGCCGCAAAACGCCTACCGCACGGCGGAAACTCGTTCGATGTGGTGCAAGGGCCCCTGTGCTGCGCGCTATCGTCACCTCATAGGGCAACGCAGCAGATGGGGGATTTGCTGCGGCCCGCATTCGGGGGAAGGTGGTAGCCGTGTCCGCTCTCGATTCTTTGGCTCAGTCTCCGGTGATGGTGAAATTGCAGGCGGCGGGTGAGCGTCTTCAGAAAAACCCGGCGTTTGGGGCGGTTTCCGGCGGCATGATGGGCACCATGGGGCTCATCTTGGCGGGTGCAATCTTTACCATCATCTCAACACTGCTCGACCTCGCCGGCGTGCTCGAGGTGACCGATGCCGTCTACCAATGGCTGCAGGTTCCCTACAACATGACCATGGGACTCATTTCCCTTGCCGTGGCCTTTGGCGTCGCCTATGCCTATACCGAGAACCTCGGCATGCAGGGCGCCATGGCAAACGGCTTTGTGGCGCTGTTTCTCTTCCTCATGGTGAGCTCTCCGGCCGAGTCCGTCACGCTCGCAGACGGCACCACCAAAACGGTGCTCGACACCACCTATCTGGGCGGTACCGGTATGTTCTGCGCTCTTATCCTGCCCATCATTGTGGTGCGCATCATCAAGCTTTGCGCAGACCGCCACATCGTCATCCGCATGCCCGATGCCGTACCGCAGTTTCTTTCCGATTCGTTCTCGGCGCTTATTCCGCTTGTGCTGAACATCGTGCTGTGGTGCGGCCTCAACACGGCGGTCGAGGCGGCATGCGGCTTCAACATCCCCGGCGCTGTCATGGAGGTGCTCTCGATTCCGCTCGGCGTGCTCATCTCTGGGCCCGGCATGTTTGTGCTCATCACCATCTGCATGCTCTTCTGGTCGCTCGGCATCCACGGCACCTCGATCGTAGGCGTGGTCATCACCCCGGTCATGATTACGGCCTACCAGACCAACGCCGAGCTCATCGCGGCGGGCGAGAATCCGGTATTCAACCCCACCATGCTCTTCCTTACGGTCTCGTGCTGCGGCGGTACGGGGAACCTTCTGCCGCTTGCGGTGTGCTGCCTGCGCGCCCGCTCCGAGCAGCTGCGCGCGGTGGGCAAGGCAGGCCTGGTGCCGGCGTGCTTTGGCATCTCGGAACCCATGGTTTTTGGTGTGCCCGTCATGCTGAACCCCGTGATCGCCATTCCCTTCATCGTCAACACGGTCCTTACCTCGGCTATCGCCTTTGTGCTCTTCCAGATTGGTTTTCTGCGCCCGCCCTCGGTGCTTCTCATGACGGCGCTGCCCATCTTCTTCCCGGAGTTCCTGAGCTCCATGGCAATCCAGAACTGCGTGCTGCCGCTCATTGGCTTTGCGGTGGGCTACCTTTGCTACGCGCCGTTTTTGGCGATGTACGACAAGCAGTGCCTCGAGCGCGAGCAGGCGGAGCGCGCACCTACCGTTTAAGGATTGGGACCGTCTACGGCATCAAGCATTGTGGTATAAGAACCGATGTCGGCTAAGCGGGCGGCACGCAGCGACGGAGCCAAAAGGTTCCGCTCCGGCGTGCCGTGTCTTGATGAGAGGAAAGACGATGAGGGTTCTTCTTGCATGCGCGGGCGGTATGTCGACCTCGATGCTCATGAAAAAGATGGAGGCCTATGCGGCCGAGCATGGGATCGACGACTTCCACATTGATGCAGTGGGCATCGGCAAGTGCAAAGAGGTCTGGCAAAACTACGATTGTATTCTGTTGGGCCCGCAGGTGGGCTTCAACAAGGGCCAGGTGACCCGCTATGTCGAGATTCCCGTCGAGGTGATGGCACCGCTCGACTACGGCCGTCAGAACTGCGAGGCTATCTTCAAACAGATAGAGGGCATGCTCGGCTAGGGTTGCCTTGTCGATAATTGCACGCGTTGCGTGACCGCGACGTTATGGGAGCGGCCCGGTGCCTGCGGGCGCACGGTCGTTTTCATCCACCGAAAAGAAGTGTCAGACGCCGATTCGTTCGATCGGCTGCCGCCTGCGCGGGGTATATGCCAAACGTTTAAGGCGCCGGTGCGCGGCGCCGCCGAGTGAGAAGGAGCTTACCATGGCATTTCCCGATGGATTCTTGTGGGGTGGCGCAACGGCCGCTAACCAGTACGAAGGCGGCTGGGACGAGGGCGGCAAGGGCCCCAACACCTCCGACGCGCTCACCAACGGCAGCCACACCGTGCCGCGCCGCGTGACGTGGCGAAACCCCGCAACGGGCGAAACCGGTTCCACCGGCATGGGCTTTGGTGCGCCTATGGAGGTGCCCGAGGGTGCCGAGGTGGCCATCATCGACGGCGAGTATTACCCGAGTCACACCGCCACCGACTTCTACCATCACTACCAGGAGGACATCGCCCTTATGGGTGAGATGGGCTTCAAGTGCTTCCGTCTCTCCATGAACTGGGCGCGCATCTTCCCCAACGGTGACGACGCCGAGCCCAACCCCGAGGGCCTTGCCTTCTACGACGCGGTCTTTGACGAGTGCGCCAAATACGGCATCGAGCCGCTCGTGACGCTCTCGCACTACGAGACCCCGCTGCACCTTACCAACGCTTACGGCGGTTGGAAGAGCCGCGCGTGCATCGACCCCTTTGTGCGCTACGCCACGACGGTTATGAAGCATTACCTCGGCAAGGTGAAGTACTACCTCACCTTCAACGAGATCAACATGATGAGCCACGCCCCCTACATGGGCGGCGGCCTTGTTGACCAGTCCCCGCAGGCCAAGGCGCAGGGTGCGCACAACCAGTTTGTGGCCTCTGCGCTCACCGTTAAGGCGGCGCACGAGATCTCGCCCGAGATCCGTGTCGGTCAGATGCTCGCCTTTGGCCCGACCTATCCCTACACCGCGGACCCGGCAGACGACCTGCTCGTTATGGAGCGCGAGCACGATACGCTGTGGTACTCCGACGTGCAGACGGGCGGCTACTACCCTGCCTACCGCCTGAAGGAGATGGAGCGCCAGGGCATCGAGCTCGATATGGAAGAGGGCGACCTCGAGCTTCTTGCTACCTATCCGGCGGACTTCCTGTCGTTCTCCTGCTACGGCGGCTCGACCGTGACCACGCATCCCGAGGACGCGGGTGTTGAGGGCGGCAACTTTGTCATGGGCGTCAAGAACCCCTATCTTGAGACGAACGCCTGGGGCTGGGCGACCGACCCGTATTGTTTGCGTCTTACGCTCAACAAGCTCTACGACCGCTATCGCAAGCCGCTCTGGATCGTGGAGAACGGCATCGGCTGGAGCGATGTTAAGGAGGCCGACGGCTCGGTTCACGATGACTATCGTATCGACTACCTGCGCAAGAACATCCAGAGCATGAAGGATGCCATCGAGATCGACGGCGTTGACCTCATGGGTTACACCATGTGGGGCTGCGTTGATTTGGTGAGCTGCGGCACGGGCGAGATGCGCAAGCGCTACGGCTTTGTCTACGTCGACCGCGACGACGAGGGCAAGGGCACCCTCGAGCGTTCCCGCAAGGACAGCTTCTACTGGTACAAGAAGGTCATCGAGACCAACGGCGAGGATCTTTCCTAAGTCGCCGATGACCGCGTTGCGACCGCTGGCCGCGCTGCGACCGCTGGAAACGTGAGATGTGCCGCTCGTGCGCTTATGGCGTGCGGGCGGCACGTTCATACGTACACCGCCTGCAAATTGGGTACCATAGGGAGACCAGCTGGTGCGTTTTCGCCGTGCGTGCCGAGGTTAGACCCACACGGCGTATCAAAAGGAGGCTCACATGAACGAGCTCGAACAGTATGAATCTCCCATCTATACGGAGGAGGCACACGGTCCTGCGCCGCGCCTCATCTCCCGCCGCATGTACAACCTGGTCCTGACGGGCCTTGTGCTCCTGTCGTTTGCGATTATGGGCGCTTGCTCGCAGATGACCTCGACGCTTGACTTCTGGATGTTCGTCGGGCGCAACCCCCTGATGTTCACCCTGCTCACGCTCGTGGGCTCTATCGGCGGCATCATCACCATGAGCATCGGCCGCGCGCGCGAGAGCCTCACGCTCGGCATGATCGGCTACACGCTTTTCACGCTCACCTTCGGCTTCACCACGTCGATGACGCTTTCCATGTACTCGATGGAAAGCATCTCCGCCGCCTTCACGGCAACGGCGGGCATCATGATCGTTTTCGGTCTTGCCGGCATCGCGTTCCCGCGCTTCTTTGAGCGCATCGTGCCCGTCTGCTGCCTGGGGCTTCTTGCCATCATCGTCGTGGAGTTTGCGCTCATGCTCTTTGGCATCCAGCAGACCCTGACCGATATCGTAGTTATTCTGCTCTTCTGTGGCTTCATCGGCTACGACGTTCACCGTGCTGCCACGGCGGTGCCCACGCTCACCAACGCCGTGTGGTACGCCATCGAGCTCTACCTCGATATCATCAACGTGTTCCTGCGCCTGCTCGCGATCTTTGGTCGTCGCGACTAGCGCCTGTCTTCATTGGTAACGAGGTCTCCGCGGCCCGTCGAGCACTGCTCGGCGGGCCGTTTTGCGTTGCGACGCCTTCTACCTCTCCGCGTCAGCGCATGCTCTGAAGCATGTCGAGCGCGGTGCCGGCGCCGAGCGCCTCGCCGGGGCCGGAAGGGCTCAGGCCCACACGGCGCAACGCCCCTGTTTCGTCCGTGTGCCCCAGGTAGGGGAGGGAGTCGCGCAAAAAGCTCAGACCCTCGCGGTAGGCGCGGGCAAAAAAGCAGCTAAAAAGCGTGTCGAGGGCATATTGGACGGCAATGTGGCTTGCGAACTGGGTGATGCGGTTGCGCAGGCTCTCGCTATCGCTCACGTGCAGGTAGGCCGCCAAACCCGGATGTCGCCGCGCAGCGTAGGGCGTGCCGATGAGGATGACGGGGCAAGACCGCTCGCGCAGAACCGGCAGAAGATGGAAGATTTGATCGGCAAGTCCCGAGTACGAGATCATCACGGCCACATGCTCCTCGGTGGCGGCGAGCGCCGTCCGCGTCTGGCGCTCGAGCGACTCGTGGCAGGTGGCGGAGCGCCCTGCCGAGAGCAGGCGGTCGCAGAACATATTCGCCGGGTAGAGGTTGTGCGAGGTCGTGTAGATATCCACCTGACTGGCGCGCTCGATGAGCTCCGCTGCGCGGTCGATCTCGTCGGCGTCGAGCATCTCGCGCGTCTCGCGCAGCGTCTTAGCGTAGAGAAGCTCCATGCGCGGGCCGATGTCACGCGCGGTCTCGCCTGCTTTGAAGGGGAAGTTGATATCGACCGCATCCGCAGGGGCAACGCGCCGCGCCTCGGAGCGTGCGAGCTCAACCTTAAGCTCCTTGTAGCCCTCGAGCCCCAGCTTGCGGCAGAGGCGATGGATGCTCGCAATCGAGGTCGAGGTGGCGCTGGCGAGCTCCTTGATGGTGAAATCCTGGACGCGTTCTCCCATGGCAAGCACCGTGTTGGCGAGGTGCTGCTCGGTGGGGGTGAGGTCGCGTGCGCCGCGTATACGGTAGACGATATCCAAGCCTGCTCCTTAGGTATCAAAACGTGTCAGAGGTATCATAGGCCACAAACCAGTTACTGAAAAGAAGTATCCGAAAGCCCGCTGAGCGGCATGGCCGGGATTGCCGCGGTGCATACTCGAACATGTCGAACCGTATCGGTCAGTTTGTCGTCCGAGGGACGGCCTGATGGGGTTGCGAGAGAGGATACGAACATGGCTGTTGTGTTTCCGGAGGGCTTTTATTGGGGCGGCGCCACGGCCGCTAACCAGTTCGAGGGCGCGTGGGACGTCGACGGGCGCGGCCCGAGCGTGGACGACCACTTCATGGGCGGCAGCGTGGAGAGGCCGCGCGAGATCACGCTCGACATCGACCCCGACAAGCTCTACCCCAACCACGACGGCATCGACTTCTACCACCACTACAAGGAGGACATCGCGCTTTTCGCCGAGATGGGCTTCAACATGTTCCGCATGTCCATCTCCTGGAGCCGCATCTACCCGACCGGCATGGAGGACGAGCCCAACGAGGCCGGCCTCGCCTTCTACGACAAGGTCTTCGACGAGCTTGCCAAGTACGGCATCGAGCCGCTCGTGACCCTTTCCCACTACGAGATGCCCTACGCGCTCGTGGAAAAGTACAACGGCTGGGAGAGCCGCGAGCTCATCGCGCTCTTTGAGAAGTACTGCGCCACGGTCTTCGAGCGCTACAAGGACAAGGTCACCTACTGGCTCACCTTCAACGAGATCAACTGCGGCACCTCCGCCATGGGCGCGCTCTTTGAGACCTCGATGATCCAGGGCTTCGAGGGTCCGGCCTCCAAGGTCGTCGTGACCCCGCAGCAGTGCTACCAGGCCCTCCACCACCAGTTCGTGGCGAGCGGCCGCGTGGTGCGCCTCGCCCACGAGAAGTACCCGCAGTTCAAGATGGGCAACATGGATTGCTTCATCCTCTCCTACCCGGCCACCTGCGACCCGGCGGACGTGCTGGCCAACCTCAAGGAGATGGACCGCATGAACTGGTACTGCTCCGACGTCCAGGTCCGCGGTGCCTACCCCTATTACGCCCGTCGCTACTGGCGTGAGAACGGCATCGAGCTCCAGATTGAAGACGGCGACATGCAGGACATCGCCGACGGCAAGGTCGACTTCTACACCTTCTCCTACTACATGAGCGGCACCGTGGGCACCCACGAGGTCGAGATGATGCAGGGCAACATGGCCATGGGCGGTAAGAACCCCTACCTCGAGGCGACCGACTGGGGCTGGCAGATCGACCCGACGGGCCTGCGCGTCGCGCTGAACGAGATCTACGCCCGCTACGAGATCCCGCTGATGGTCGTCGAGAACGGCATGGGCGCCTTCGACACCGTCGAGGAGGACGGCTCGATCCACGACCCGTACCGCATCGACTACCTGAAGCGCCACGTGAAGGCTATGGGCGAGGCCATCGACGACGGCGTCGACCTCATCGGCTACACCTGGTGGGGCCCGATCGACCTCGTCTCCGCCGGCACCGGCGAGATGCGCAAGCGCTACGGCTTCATCTACGTCGACAAGCACGACGACGGCACCGGCACCTATGAGCGCCGCCGCAAGGACAGCTTCTTCGCCTACCAGAAGATCATCAAGTCCAACGGCTCCGAGGGCTTGGAGTAACCGATGCGTATCGAGCACGTTGCCGCCTATGTGCGCGACCTCAACGCCGCGCGGGATTTCTTCGTCCGGTACTTCGGTGCCGTGGCGGGTGAGGAGTACCACAACCCGCGTACGGGGTTCCGGTCGTTCTTCCTCTCCTTCGAGGACGGTGCCCGCTTGGAGATCATGTCCAAGCAGGGCATCGAGGAGGCGGACCCTGCACTTGAGCGCATTGGCCTCACGCATCTTGCGTTCTCCGCGGGGTCGGCAGAAGCGGTTGACGCGCTCACCGAACGCTTTCGGTCGGACGGCTACGAGGTGGCGAGCGGGCCTCGCACCACAGGGGACGGCTACTATGAGAGCTGTGTTATAGGTATCGACGGCTTGCGGCTCGAGATAACGGTGTAGGTATTGCGGGGAGACGGGTCACTGGGCGCGTCGCCGTGCGCCCGTCACCCCGATGGCAGAAAGGATGGATGGCAGTGTCCGACAAGAAGATCATCTTCCTCGACGTGGACGGCACCATCACCGACTACGAGAACAACATTCCCGAGTCGGCGAAGGCGGCCATCAAGCTCGCCCGCGCCAACGGGCACCGCGTCTACATGTGCACCGGTCGCAGCAAGGCCGAGAACCCGCCCGAGATCTGGGAGATTGGGTTCGACGGCATGATCGGCGGCAACGGCTGCTATGTGGAGGACCACGATTACGTGGTCATGCACCAGCTCATCACGCTCGAGCAGTGCCGCCACATCGTGGACTGGTTGCACAGCCGCGGTCTTGAGTTCTACCTCGAGTCCAACAACGGCCTCTTTGCGAGCGAGAACTTCCGCGAGGCATCGCGCCAGGTCATGATCCAGTACGCGCTCGGCAAGGGCGCCACCGAGGAGGACGCCGAGAAGAGCTCGCTTGAGTTTGCCGACAGCCTCATCTACGGTGGCGAGCTCTACCGCGACGACCTCAACAAGGTGAGCTTCATCCTCTCGAGCTATCAGGACCACCTCGACTCCATCGAGGAGTTCCCCGATCTGGTGGCCAACACCTGGGGCGGCAAGGGCGAGCATGCGCTCTTTGGCGACCTCGGTGTGAAGGGTATCGACAAGGCGCACGCGGTGCATGTGCTCGTGGACTACCTCAAGGCCGATATGGCCGACACTGTTGCCGTGGGCGACGCCAAAATCGACATCCCCATGTTCGAGTGCTGCGCACAGAGCGTGTGCATGGGCTCGGGCGGCGACGAGGCCAAGGCCGCAGCCGACTGGGTCACCACCGACGTGGACGACGACGGCATGTGGAACGCCTTTGTGCACTTGGGGCTCATTGAGGACAACAGGTAAGGCGCAGACGCGCGGCGGCGAGTTGGCTGCGCATTGACGCGGGCGTTCGGCGGCGGGTTGATCGCGCTCTTCTGCGAAGTGCCGTAGCGTACCGCAAGCACCGTGGCGCTCTGCATGCAACATAGCTCCCTCTTCTGTGGGCGGCGGACCGGTGGGGAACGGTCCGCCGCCCGTTTTTTGCCGTTTGCGGATGAATGGCTACCGTTTACCAGAACTTGCATCATTGCTATCATGGGAGGCCGATGGTAAGGGACTATAGTACATCCTTGTGTTAAGCGCACTTGTTACTCTCCGGGAGGCATCACGCGCACACGATAGTCGGGGGCCGTTTCGGCCGCCGGTTGTGGTGCGTTGATGACATAGGGGAGTTTTTTCATGCTCATTTTGAAGAAGATCAACAACAACGTCGCTCTTGCCGTCGGAGAGCGGCGCGACGAGATTGTGGTCTTTGGTCGAGGCATCGGCTTTCCCGAGATGCCCTATGAGCTTGAGGACGAATCGGTTATTCAACGCACGTTTGTCGGTGTTGATGAGTCGGTTGCCGGTGTTCTGGCGGGCATCTCCGACGAGGTGCTCATGGCCGCATCAGATATCGCCGACATGGCAGCCGATGCCCTCGACTGTAAGCTGGCGCCCAGCCTGCCCTTCTCCCTTGCCGACCACCTGCAATTCGCCGTTTCCCGCGATGATGAGAGCATCGTGGTGGCCAATCCGCTTTCCCACGAGGTGGCCTTTGTGTATCCGCGCGAGCACGAGATCGGTCTGAAGGGCATCGCTATCGTGCAAGAGCGAACGGGCGTGGAGATTCCCGAGGTGGAGGCAACTTCCATCGCCCTGCATATCGTCAATGCCGAGGTTGACGGCATGGGGAGTGCGCAGGACATGGACCTTGTCATGAAAAGCACCTCCTCTATCCAAGCGATTACCGAGATTGTCGAGGCGCAGCTCGGCATCGAGCTCGATCGTACGTCATATGCCTATGTACGCTTCGTGGCTCACCTGCGCTTTCTCGTGCGGCGCCTTATGCGCGGCGGGCAGAAAGAGACGGAGAACTCGTCGCTTTTCCGGCAGGCTGCGCGCGATTTTGCCGACGCTTACTGCTGTGCCTCTGCCATCAACAACTATTTCATCAAAGCCCATAACTGGAGCTGCTCTGACGAGGAGATGCTCTACCTCATGATGCACATCAATCGACTCAGGTCGAGTTGATGCATCGGCCTTACGCTCCATTGGTGTCAACGTGTGACGACCCGCTAGCAGCGTTGCGCGTACACATAGAACGAACGCTTCGATACAGGAAGAGGGAACTATGGCACATGCCAACTATGATGACTTTGCCGCCGAGCTCATCGAGCTCGTAGGTGGCAAGGGAAACGTCGACAGCGTGGCACACTGCATCACGCGTGTTCGCTTTAAGCTCAAGGACGAGTCAAAGGCTGATACCGAGAAGATCGAGGCCAATGAGAATGTCATCAAGGTGATGATCGCCAACGGCCAGTATCAGGTTGTGGTGGGCAACGACAAGGTTGAGGACGTGTACGACGCCGTAGTCAAGGCGGGCGGTTTCGCGGCGGGTGGCACCGTCGATGCGGACGAGGAGGAGGCCCCTAAGACGCTTGGCGCTAAGGCCATCGACCTCATTTCGGGCATCTTCCAGCCGATGCTCGGCGCCTTCGCCGCCGCCGGTATCATGAAGGGTGTGCTTGCCCTTATCACTCAGTTCTGGCCCGCGTTCGCCAATGACGGCGCGTATACGGTGCTGTACACGGTGGCTGACGGCATGTTCTACTTCCTGCCCATCGTGCTGGCCATCACGGCTTCGCGCAAGTTCCGTCTGAGCGAGTTCACCGGTCTTGCCATCGGCCTTGCGCTCGTGTACCCCACGATGGTCTCGCTTACGGGCGGTGATGTGATCGGCAGCGTCGACCTAGGGTTCTTTGGCACCTTCCAGTGGTACGCCACGTTCCTGGGGCTGCCCATCATCATGCCGGCCTCGGGCTACACGAGCTCGGTCATCCCGGTCATCTTCATGGTCTGGTTCGGTTCGGTTGTTGAGCACTGGGCCAAGAAGTGGATGCCCGCGTCGGTCAAGATGTTCTTTACGCCGCTGCTCACTATGACCGTAGCCATTGTGGTTGGCTACCTTGTGATCGGTCCTGTGGCGACGCTTATCACCAACATCCTGAGCTCTATCTTCATGATTGTGTTCAATCTGCCGGTAGTTGGCGGTATTTTGGGTTGTACGCTCGTCGGTGCGTTCTGGATGTGCCTCGTGATCTTTGGCTTCCATTGGAGCCTTATCCCGCTTGCCATCATGAATACCACTTCGCTTGGTTATGACTTCATTCTGGCGGGAACTATTGGGCACAGCTTCGCGCTCGGTGCCATTGTTTTCGCCATGTATCTTAAGAATAGGGACGAGAACTTCCGTGGCATTGCGCTGCCTGCTGCCATCTCGGCATTCTTCTTTGGTGTCACCGAGCCTGCCATCTACGGCGTTGCCCTGCCCAACAAGAAAGCGTTTGTGCTCGCATGCTGCTGCTCTGCAATCTGTGGCGCCATCATGGGCATTTTTGGTGCGTACAGCTATATGGCTGGTGGCCTTGGTGTGTTCAGCTGGTTGACCTATATCGACCCGGGTGTGCTTGGCAACGGCATGACCCACATGTGGGTTGCCATCGCTGGTTCGCTCATCGCGGCGGTTATCGGGTTCGTCGTCGAGTTCGCGACGTACAAGCCCGAGAAGGAGCATGCCACGGCATAGGTCCTCATCGCTTGAGGATAGATGACAATAGGCCGAGAAATCGCGCCGCTGCCCGACTTGGGGCGGCGGCGTTTCTCGTTCTACCGTACGCTTATCATAGCGAGCACCGGTGAGGATCCGGTGATAGCGCTGAACGGTTCTGTGGTGCCATGTGAGGCGCCGGGGAGGAGTTTCTCATGAACGTAGTGGTTTTCGATGTGGGCGGCACGTCGGTCAAGTACGGCCTTATGCAGGACGGGGAGCTCAAGGCACAGGGCAAGGTACCCACGCCGCAGGGGCTGGATGCCACGCAGGAGGAGTTCCTGGCGGGGCTCGACGGCGTGATCGAGAAGCTCCGCGCCGAGGCGGGCGGGTCGCTCGACGGCGTGGCGATGTCGCTCCCCGGCACCATCGACGTGGACGCGCGCTACATCAAGACGGGCGGCGCGCTTCTCTACAACTACGAGACGGACGCCAACACCTGGGCCGAGCGCTGGGGTATGCCCGTTGAAGTCGAAAACGACGCGCGCTGCGCCACCATAGCCGAGTACGACCTCGGCAACCTCCAAGGCGCCAAAACCGGCGTGGTTCTTGCCTTTGGCACGGGCATCGGCGGCGGCATCATCATCAACGGCGAGGTCTACAAGGGCACGCATCTCTACGCGGGTGAGGCCAGCATGATCTACATCGAGACGCCGCCCGTGACCCAAGAGCTCGTCAGCGGCACCTCGTTCTCGGATAAATGCAGTACCGTGTCGCTCACCCGCCTTATGGCTGAGGCCAAGGGCGTGGAGAGCTGCTCGGGCGAGGAGGCGCTCGCATGGGTGAAGGCTGGCGACGAGGTCGCATGCCAGGTGTTCGACACCTATCTGGAGAACCTCTCGCGCGAGATCCATAACATCCAGTGCCTGCTCGATCCGGATGTTGTCTGCCTTGGCGGAGGCATCAGCCAGGATTCGTTCTTTGTGGAGAAGGTGCGCGAGGCCGTGCGTTACTTCAACGAGGACCTGCTGCCCTTTGCCTTCCCCGTACCCGAGATCCACGCCTGCAAGTTCTTCAACGATGCGAACCTGGTGGGCGCCTACCGACATTTCCTCCGCATGCAGGCAAAGCGCGCCGCGTAAATCGCCTATGGCGGTCATAATTCCCTTGACGTCGTTATTCGGGCATAGGAATTCCAGAATATCGCGCTCTTCCTTCCACCAATCG
>CASELS010000050.1 GCA_949288855.1 uncultured Collinsella sp.
GGGGAGTGCCTTCTTCAGGAAGTCCACAGAGAATGGACGATAGAGGTGTACGGCCACCATACCTACCTTCTTGCCCTGCTTTACCATGTAGTCGATAGCTTCGCGGGCAGCTTCGGTGGCGGAACCCATCAAGATGATGACGTTCTCGGCATCCTCCGCCACGGTCTCCGCCACAATGTCGGAGGCGCCGGCGAGCACCTTATCGGGCGTGTCATACCCGGCCTCAGCCGCTTCGGGCGTCATGAAGCGCGATGCCTCGTCGAGTGCCGTCCCCTTGGTCTTCACCTGCATGATGATCATGTTAGCGAGCGGTTCGAGCCCCGCCTCGCGCGCCTTCTGCGCGCGCGTCTGGCGCTTTTTGCGGAAGGGCTTGTAGAGGTCCTCCACACGCTGGAGCTGGGTGGCGGCGCGAATCTCTGCCTCGAGCTCGGGCGTGAGCTTGCCCTGCGCGCCGATGAGCGTGATCACATCGTCTTTGCGCTGCTCAAGATTGCGAAGGTAGGTGAGCCGATCGTCGAGCGTGCGGAGCGCAACGTCGTCCATGCCGCCCGTGGCCTCTTTGCGGTAGCGGGCGATAAAGGGGATGGTCGCCCCCTCATCGATAAGGGCGACCGCCGCCTCGACGGCAGCGGGCTTGAGCGAAAGCTCAGCGGCAAGTGTGGCGATGATATCCATAGACGGACTCCCGTCATATCGCTACCGCGCGGGCGCGCCGCGCAGCCTTTGATTCGTAAAGCCGAACTAGGATACCCGCCCGTGCGGACAGGAGCAAGACTCATCCAAATAGTGCACCCCTCACAACATTCGTATGCGCAACCTCGCATCTGGGCATATGGGAAAGCAGCACTGCGTACGCAACGGGCGAAAGGAACGCTTGCGATGAACACCGAGGCGATGATGAGCTCTCCCACCGAGGCAACCGAGCCGTACCGGGACACGTACGGGGCGATTGCCTTCGAAGGACTTCGCAACACGCGTGACCTCGGCGGTCTTCCCGCCGGCGAGCACCATATTCTGCCTCGGCTCCTGCTGCGCTCCGGCATGCTTGCGCCCGCAACGGATGCGGACCTCACCCGCCTGGGAGAGGTCTATGACGTACGACTCGTCATAGACCTGCGCACCGACGTAGAGGCCGACCGCTGGCCCGACCCCATCGAGGCGCTACCGAATGCCAGCCTTGTGCGCCTGCCTGTTTTTCAGATGCCGGATGCGCACAATAAGGAGGCGCTCGATAAACTCGCCGAGCTATCCCGCGACCTCTTGGCGGGAACGGGCGATATCTCGTCCTTTTTCCTCGGCCTCTACCCGCATATCGTACTCGGCGCGGACGGTATTGCCGCATACCGAGGGCTCTTCCAAGCACTGCTTTCGCTCGACGAGGGCGCGGCGCTTTGGCACTGCTCAGCCGGTAAGGACCGCTGCGGCATGGCATCGGTGCTCGTGGAGGCGGCGCTCGGCGTACCCTGGCACCTTGTCGAGAAAGACTACCTTGCCACCAATACCTTGCTCGAGGCCAGAAGCGATGCGAAAAGCCCGTTTGACGTTGGCGGCGTCGATATGCGCTACCTCCGCGCCGCGCTCGATGCAATCGAGGAGGCCTATGGATCGCTCGAGGGCTATCTCACCGAGGCGCTTGGCTTGGACGGCGAGGCGCGGGCTGAGCTGCGTGCCCGCTTCACCGCATAGGTCACCTACTCAGCGCCCTTGCGCATCGGACTTCAGGCGCCAAAGCGATTGGCCCGGTTGAACGGCGCCGCAGATTTAGCGACAATACGTGGCAGGTAACTGGCGGCAGGGAGGCGCCCATGTCCCGCATCATCGCCCTCACGCACACGCACGCATGCGTCACGTCACGCCGGCACGCCGCGGCCCTGACCTTCCTTTTCTCGCTCGTCCTCGGTACATTCCTTTGCATTGCCTCGCTGCTTGCGCTCACCGGCTGCACCAATCTTGGCGAATTCGATAAGGGGGCCGTCATCAGGCAGGCGGAGCGGTATTACGCGCAGAAGTACGACTCGAACGCCACAGTTAGCGATCTTTGGGAGGACCGCTCCTACCAGCTCTTCGGTTACCGCTCGCACGGTCAGGCGTTTTGCACCATGTCAGACGGCGCCACGGTGCTCGTTGATTTTGAGGAAGGCGTCGTGGGCGACAACCATCAGCAAGACGAGATTGTCTCCGCCTACGAGTGGAAATACCGCGAAGCCCTCGACCTAGGAAAGACACAGCTCGAAGATGCCGGCTACACCGTCTCCCTCGTCCTCATCAACGGATTCTCCCCTTCAGATACCGGCTTTCTCGACGATTGCATTTCAGCCGAAACCTGGCGCAGAAACGAAGACGCCGACGAGGAATCCGGATCGTTCTTCTACACCCGCTACACGGGTGACGAGCGGTTCTTCGAAGAAGAGGCTTCTCGCATAAGCCTAGGGTTTCCCGTTGTCGAGTTCGAGGTAGCAGGCGTTGATGCCGCATATGAGGAGGGCTTTCCCACCGGCGTCCCCGAAAAACCCGGCTGGGTCGATCCCATCGACGAGGCATGCCGGTCCCTCCTTCCGCTCACCGACGGAGAACCCGAGACGAGTGTGAAAGTCTTTCAATCGGGCTGGCGCGGGCGCGCCATCGAGGAAAACGGCGAGAGCGGTCTGCTCGGTGAGCTGAGCCCGTACGACCACGAGAGTCCTGCTGGCAACTGGCTCATTGTCGAATGGATCCCCCTCGGCAAGGGTGTCTACATCACCTCTCACGAGGACGGGGTGCGCCTGCGCGAGGGAGACGTCACGCTCACCTCGGCCGAGGCGCCGTTCACCTTTGATGAGCTCAAGACAAGCGGTAGCCTCGAGGAGCAAAAACATCGCTCGTACCATCCCGAGGCGTTTGAGGCCTACGAGCTTGCCGTGTCCTCGGACTTCTTCGCTTCGCTACCCGAGCATATTCGGGACAAGGGCTGGTTCTCGGTAAAGGTTGCCTATGACAACACGGATCCGGAGACCGGGCTCACGCAGATGGGCATCACCCCCAACGCCCTCGAGCCCTCCCTCTACACCATCAAGAGCAACCCCGCCGCAGAGGACACAGAGGATGAGTCGCCCTTTGAAGTCAACGCGATGCGCACGTCGACGCTCTACAACGGCTACCAGTTCCTCACCTGCGCAGTGAGTGACGGCGAGCCCATGCTCTTTGCGCGCATATAACCGCCGGGCCATTCGGCCAAAGGCTACTCCCAGCTCTTCCAGACATCGGGCTCGTAGCCCACGGTGGCCTTGCGGCCGTTACGTACGATGGGCTCACGCAGCACCTGCTGGTTTTCAAGCAACGCGTCAAAGCGCTGAACCTCGGCGAGGTGTTGCACGAGCGCTGCCGCCTCTTCGTCGCGCGCCTTGGGGTTCACAAACTCATCGATGCCACCCACCGCACGCATCACGCTCTCGAGCTCGCCTTTGCTCATGGGCTTCTCGGCGAGGTTGATGAACTGGAACGGAATCCGGCGCTCCTTGAAGTAGCGCTGCGCCTTCTTGGTATCGAAGCTCTTCTTGGTACCGAAGATCTGGATGTTCATCGTGTCACCTTTCCAATAACTTGCCTGCCGTCACCTCTCGCACGGATCCGCACCTATTATCTTGCGCGCGCTGAACATTGTGTACGGTGAAACTCATGAAGAGAATCGGGAACGAAAAGCGGCCAAACTCTCTACCAGCTATTATGTCAAAGGCAGTCAGCGCAGCCGACCATCGGTGGAAGTTTCACCGTACACAATGTTGTTTCACCGTACACAATGTTCCCGGCGTGCGGTCACAGCGCGGACGGGCGCATGCAATGTGCAGTTGGGCGCGCGGTTGACGGCCGGGTGCACAATATGGCCCGGCACATGCCATGCGGCAGCGCCCCACCCATCAGGAGAGACGTGCATCGAACCGCACCACGTCCGCAAGCTCTTGGGTGCCGAAGACACGGTCCACCGCAGCTTGGTACTCATCGATCCTGCGAGCCTTTCGCACGGCGCGATGTACCGCAAGCGGATCGGCGAAGGCGCACTTGGCGTAGAACCACCACTCCTTCATGCGAAAGACCGCATTGCCGCCTATTTCTTCTCGATAGGCCTCAAAGAGCTGGTTATGGAAGCGTTCGAGCTCTTCGCGCGTGGCGGCAGCCTCACCACGAATCATGCGGCCGAGCGCCGGGTTGGCGAGAATGCCACGACCGAGCATCACGTGGCGCGTGGCGGGGTAGGTTGCAACAAGCGCCTCGTAATCCTCAACGCCGAAGATGTCACCGTTATATGCCACGGGAAATGGCGCCACCGCCAAGGTCGTTCCATACGCCTCCTGCCTGGGCGCCCCCTGATAGCGGTCCTTTTGGACACGCGGATGCACGATGAGCTCCGCGAGGGGATGTTTGAGGTACATCGCGAGGATGGCCTCGTACTCCGCATCGCTCGCAACACCGATCCGGGTCTTTACCGAAACCGGAAGGGGCGACTCGGCGCATATTCTGTCCAGAAACGCATCGAGCTCCTTTAGGCTGCGGAGAAAACCCGAGCCCTTACCCTTAGCGACGACGGTCCCCGAAGGGCAACCCAAGTTGAGGTTGACCTCCGAATAACCCATCTCGGCCAGAAGCTGAGCTGCCCACACAAACGCGTCGGCGTCTTTAGTGAGCAGCTGCGGCACCACGTTGAGGCCGCGGTTGTTCTCGGGATCGATCTCGGCGGCCGCCTTCTTGCCAAAAGCGCTCCACACGTGCGGCGGGGCAAGAAACGGCGTGTAGTAGCGGTCGAGCGCCCCAAAACACTCCGCATGCACCCGCCGAAACACATGCCCCGTGAGCCCCTCCATAGGAGCAAGCGACAATATCATCGTCTTATCCGTCTTCTGTTCATCTCTTCGTTCGAGTATCTAAACTGGCTCTTATCAGCGGTTTTGCGGACGCGTCATATCCATAGCGCGATAGAGATCCTCAAAGCCAAGTCCCTTGCGGTCCCGGCAGCGATACCACGTCGCGTAGGTGTTCCAGTCAGGAGCAAAAACATGGTTGCAAAGCAGTATCCACAGAGGGATGAACGGGACGAACAACACCCCAGCGAATCCGAGCCATACCGTAACCTTGAGGCTTGCGTCCATGGAAAACGGGAGCACTAGGATAACGACTAGGGCCAGCACCGCGATCGCCGCATAAGCGGCCATTCCACGAATCTGCAGCCTCTTTGCCTTATCATAACCAGAGACAATGCGCTCGAGCAGCTGCTCGTGACCCCGGCTCAAAGTCCTGAGCGCGTAAGCCAGCATCTCGTTCCGCTCCGCAACCGAGGCGGCAACTCCCGCAGCCGTCACCATCTCTGAAAAGCCGTCGGGTGCACGCAGCGGGGCATCTGCTGCCCGTTCGTAGAAATCATTGTCCATACGCACTTCCTTCAACTATGAGATGGCTACGTTCGTTGGCGGCAAACATATTGGATAAGTTTAGCATCCGGAGAATCCGCCCTCGGTGCAGACCGGGGCATGGCAGAACACGGGGCGGTGTTCCGACAAGGCCGTCGCGCTGCGGCCCAAGGCGGACTATTCGCTTACTGAGATGGGTCGGACATTCCTGTCCATTTTGAGTGAAATCAACGCATGGGCGGGGCGCTACACAGAGGCATGAGTTCTCAAACGCAATCATCTTCGGCATAGTGGTATGTCGTAAACGCTCAATGCATAACGATCCGTGAAGACAGCTTCGCTTGCTCTCACCTGTATCCGGAAATATAATTCCAAATGATGCGACCCCATCATAGACTCATCGAGACAGATGATTGTCGCGCATAAGCACCTATTCGATTGGCATGTTATGACAGCTCAACCTGCAAACACCCTTTGTGCCATCGCCGCTTGCCTTCTGAGCGCCTCTGAGGACACGGGGCTCCCCATAGCAACCCTTGACTGCACCCCCGTTGCTGCGAGCATACTTCCCGACCTACTCCCCCACCTTCCCATCCGCCCTGATTCCATCGGCTGCCCCTACAGCACAGACAAACAAGATGGCGCGCCAGACCGCATAGTTTTATGCATCCCTCCTCATCACGTGGCGTTTTCCGCCGACGAGGAGGCCTCTTGCCAGGCCCTATGCGACGCTCTGCATATCAAACTCCCTCGCTTGACGAATTGGCTTTATGCAGCCGTCGCGCTCTACAACGCTGGCGTCGGAGGCAAAGCCGTGGTCCTCATGCCCCAAACCAGCCTCTCTCGCTCCGCCTGGCGCATGGGCCAGAAAGATTTCATCGACCGCAAGTACATTGAGGCTATTGTTGCACTTCCAGAGACAATCTCTGCGGTAGCGGACGACCCCCGGCAACCTCCGCAGCACCGCTTGGGCACCGCTGCCTATGACACGCTCGTCATATTGAGCCGCCCGGAAAGTCGCCCTGCATCCAACCAAATAGCCTTTGTTCTCCCCCATGAGATTGATCTCTTTACCAGTAGGGATCGCAATACAAACCCTGCCGAGATGTCTGTCGCGTACGAAAACGTTATTGATAACGGCTACCTGCTCACGCCTCTGCGCTATCGCGAGGATTACCTCTCGTTCTCCGACAGCGTTCGGTTGGGGGACGTCGCAACTATCACCCGTGGCGTATCCAAGGCTCGCCTGCGCGACCTTCGAAGCCTCACCGTTTCATCACTTGGCGGTCTCGAACCGACATCTGACGGCAGTGCCCCTGTTGCCTACCTCACCTCAAAAGACTTCGAGCATGGTTACGACTATTGCCATCTCACCCAGACGGGTACGTATCCATCTTCCCTGTACTTTGCGGCACAAGACATCGAAACCGTCGGAATAGCACCCTTCATCGACGACGGCGTCTTGCTCTCCCGAACTGGAGCCCCCTTCAAAGCTTGCCGCCTGGACCGCACGTCATTTGCACATCAGACGGGGGCGTACCTTATCGCCGACAATCTATATCGCATCCAACCTTCGTCTGACCTCGATGCCGATTACCTGCTCGCCTTCTTCTCCAGCACACCCGGCCAACAAGCGCTTTCCCGCACGGCAAACAGTTCGACGACTATGCAACAAATCTCGCCTAACGACCTGCGGGACATGCTCATCCCCCTCCCGCCAGTTGAGCAACAGCACGATATCGCCGCTCGCTATCAAAACCAACTTGACCGCTTTGTCGACATGGAACGCCAGCGCGCCGATCTCATCGCAGAACGCGACGGCTGGTTTCCCATCGCGCCATAGGCGCCACTTGGAACGGGACGCTGCTTGAAACCGAACTTCTGCAGCCCCCGCGGACGGACTCCGCCCTTCGCGGGAAGTTTTTGACCTAGGGTGTCAAATGAGGAAGAAAGCTTCGGGCCTCCTAGTTGCCGCAACGCAAAACCGCACCATACAAGCAACTACGAGCAACGAGCAACTAAAACGATGCAACCGTATCGAAAAGCAATCAGTCTGTATGACAGCCACCCCGGTCCGGAACGAACATGGTTGTTAGTCCGTCCAACCTTCCAGCTCAACCGAGAACGTCTCGGTCTGATTCGCCAAGTCAAGAAGAAGTTGCAGATCAGCGATGCGCCGGTAAAGCGCCTCGTAATCGACGAGAGCTTTCTTTACGTCGAAGTTCGCATATTCGTACTCAATCAAACCCTTGTTCCCATAGTAGCCACTCGTGATGCGCTTCTTTGAATCAATTGCCCGGAGCCGCTCTAAACGCCGCAGCTTACCATTCATCTGCGCCAGCAAAATGAGCGCCTCGTCGATAGTAATTCCCTCTTCGGGAATCTCCGTCTGCGCGTTGAACGCATGGAGTGCGTGGCGGACGTGCCGAATTACCTCGTCAAGCTCATCTACACGTTTAATGATCTCGTCGTAATCATATGTGGGTGGCTCGCTCTCCTCTCCCTGCGCCAACACGTACTTCGAGTTGTTGTGCTCGATGGCGACAAGGCGACTTTTCTCGTTTTCCAACCGCTTGATGAATTTCGCGGCACTTGCCGAAGTGAACGTCTTTGCTGCCATGCTTCCTCCTACTGATTTCCAAAGAGAAACTCCTCTGTAGGAATTTCTGAAATCTGTTTCCATTTATAGGATACATGATATATTTGGAATTGTCATTCCGTTTTTGTTTCTTATTTAAGTCTGGATGCAAGCTGGAGGAGGTACCACAATGTCGCCAACGATATGCGAACCGCTTTTCGACCATTTCAGATGGAACAGCCGTGACCCCTTTGACCCTCGTCGAAGCGATGAACAGACCGACGTGTACGTTCAAAAGCTGTTCCAGGCCTTCCTACCCATCGCACCTGACCCCGCGCTTAAAGACGAAGAATATCGCGAGGTATGGGTCACCTTAGATCGCGGCAACCCCGAGGACTGGTGCACCTTCGAGGATTACCTCGAGGAGGTCTCTTGCAACCCAAACATACCGACGACCGAAGAGAGCTGGCTTGATGAATGGAGGAGCTGGTTTCCCGAAAAGACTTATTGGCATCTGGTGCGCTGCAATCGATATGAGGACTGGATCACTATTCGTGTCGATGACTGCATCATCATCCAGACATCGCCTGATGAAAAAGCCCCTTATCACAACGACCTAGTCGACGCGTTCCTCCTGGGCCTTACTGACAAAGTGGAGGAATCCGTCGCCATGATGAGAAGCGGCCAATATGCGCGATGGATAAACGAGTCACTCCCCTACGACCGGAGATACGGCCTGATCCAGAGACAAAAACTATGGGAGGCGACTGAGGGAACCTTCGACGAGAACCAGCGAATCGATGCCAAAGAGGCAGAGGAGCTCGCTGATGCCCTTCGAGCTCAACCCTCTGAGCAGGAGATTGGACGACTGCCCTCGTTGACCACGGGGAAATACTTCGATGCGCTCAAGATTGGATATCATGCGACCGGCCGAAAGAACACCCGCGATTGGATTGCCAACATTCCCGCAGACGATGGCCGAGCATGGTACGCGCGGTTCGGGGATGAGCGCGATCACACCCTTCTCCAAATTGACCCGCAATCTGAAGAGGAATTTGAGGAGTGGTACAACGGGAAACTGCGCGGATTCGGATTCGATCACAACTTCGAGATCTTCGTTGGACGAGGATGCACGCGCGTGCACATGAATCCTTGTAAAGATAAACAAGGTTGGTATTGCTGCATGTGGGGATCGATCACCTGGCATGCGTCGGATATGGCACGCGTCTGGAGGGCGGTCAACGAAGCGGGTGTGCCGGTCTATATTGACGAGGCGAACGCGGTTGCCGATGCGCTCGAGGGTAAGGACTGGATTCTTATCGTTCCGAAGCACCTGTCATGCGACTACACAAGGGGCACGTTCTTCGGTCGCGAAATACGAACGGCAATCCCACTCTTCAGAGATTACCGAGACGCCATCATTGCTGCGACCGAATGGCAAGAGCCCGAAATCTCCCAATTGGCAGAAGCAACCTAGCGGTGCCATCGACCGCAAAGTCATCTGGACGACCGACTGTAATGCCCCATTCAAGCTGCTGGTATTGGAGGAGATATGGGTTACCAAGAGTCACTTATTCGCGTCTCCAGGCTTGCCGAGGTATCCGGCATTTGCCGTGCCATAGAAAAATCAGAGGAGCTTAAGAGGCTAGAGTATCTAGTCTGTTGCTGCGCGACACAAGCCAAACGTGATCTTTACTATGGCGGCATGTGTGGAGAGCGACAAATCTCAGATGTTCCTGGGGGAGAACCTCCCATCATCCATAAGGGAGATCTATTCGCCGTTGTTGCAGGAGCCCGCTTGTATCAACCGTTCCTCTTTATCGACAATATCGCTGGTATTAATGACGTTGACTACAGCCAACTCTTTGAAGACATCCCTCTTGAACTGGCCCATAAAGATGCCAAGCTACATCGAGATGCCGCCCGAAAAGCCGAGGTATTCATGCGCAGAAGTCTCAACTGGAGCTATAACTTCGCGATGCGTGGCGATCATCCCATCAAGTTACCTGACGAGTTCCTCGATGCTTCCAATCAAGAATCGACACCACCTGACGGACCTCACCTAAGCAACAGATGAAAAGAGATGATGAGGTGATAAGAGGGTTTGAAAAGCATGAGTACTCGGGCAGCACATGTACTGGCCAAGAGGCCGCAGGAAGGCGATCCCTCAGCGACTTTCTCATATCGTTTTGCGCAGCGATAATTGCAGGTAACCCGTGGCAGAGCGCGTTGCAACGATCCCGTACGGTTCCTGCATAGAAGAATCATCTCGAAAGGAGCGTTTATAGCCCAAATAACTCGCCATGGCTCCCCGTGCGCGTGGCGACGAGAACGAGCCCTTCCTCGTCGACTCGGTAGATGAGCAGCCAGTCCGGCTCGATGTGGCACTCTCGATGCCCGCGGTACGTCCCGCCCAGTGCGTGGTCGCGCATTGCTTCGGGCAGGTCCTTCCCGCGCACGAGCTCCTCGAGGGTCGACTCGAGCTTGGAGATATCCTTGCCCTGCCTCTTGATGCGCTTGTAGTCCTTCTTGAACTTCGCTGTAAACCTCAGCTTCATCATGGCCTACTCCTCGTCGAGCGCAGCCATGGCCTCCCTGACGGTGTGATAGGGGCCGGAGAGGTTCCTGCCCGCCACCGCGTCGTCCATGGCGGCAAGCGTTTCAGGGCTAAACCCGTAGGGATTCGACGGGTCGAACGGGAAGCCGCCCCGGCGGTTGAATGCGGAGACGAACATGCGGATGGCGTTACTCGGCGAGGTGCCAATCTCGTCGCAGATGGCGGAGAAGCGGTCTTTCTCGTCCTTGCGGAGCTTGGCGGAGACGGACTCAGTGGTAACTGCGACAGTCATGATGACCTCCGATTACAAAATCTTACATTGTCTGACATTGTATACCCATAATTGTCACGTTTCTGCAGCGAAAGCATCGATGTGATAGGGTTATCTCATTGTGAAAAGCTAGGGGCTTTTGGCGGTCGCGGGCGCCTGCGCCTTCGGCCGCGTTTTTCTTGCCTCATTCACACACTTCGCCTCGTTTATTCCGCCGAACGGAGCGACGTGAGACAGAGAGGACACCAGCAGGCCTTGGGCTATTCAGGACATCTCCGAAGTATGTCCAAAATAGTGTCCACATTAGCGTCCGGATTATGTCCTGCATAGCGCCTCCCGCATGGAGGCGGCCCATTACACATCTGGAGCCATGGGGTTTCCATGGCTCCAGATGCGGTACAGTATAAGTTATACGAACGTATGTTCGCTATTCCCATTCAGTAATCAGAATATGTACGGGGGCACTCTCTCGTCTCTGTAGTGTCTCAGTGTCTATCATGTTCACAGATTCACCCCGAAATCCACGTCTGCGTTGAACTCAAAATGAACTCAACGCGTTTTTATCGTTCAGGGGCTTGCCGACGGAAGTATGCACAAAGGCCAATTCCGCAAGCGACCGCCAGTTAGTCATTTTATCAAACGGGCCGTCAAGCCACAGGCGTCGCCCGCACCGCGCTGAAACCCTTCCTCGAATCCAGCATGAATTGGCCCGTTGTGGGGGCAACAGTTTTCCGTTTCGCAGAGATTGCCCCCTTAACCGCCGAAATCTACCTTTCGGCAAACCCGCGCTTCCAGTCGAGGTACTCCTCCTCGGAGATCTCCCCGGAGTCCCGCCTCGCGCGCATCGCGGCCCACGCCCTGACCGCCGCGTTGAATCTGAATCTGAATCTGAATTTGAATCTGCCCCATTCCCGTTGACACATCGAGTTCCGTTTCGGCATGATTTCCGAAACGGGGATAGGAGGCAGATGATGGGACATCCGTCGCCCAAATATTCGGCCGAGTTCAAGCAGCGGGCGGTGGGGCTGTACCGCGAGAGGGGAGGCACCTACGCCGAGATCGCGCGGGAGCTCGGGGTCGACGCCGGCAGCATATCGGACTGGGTCAAGAAGGCCGACGCCGCCCAGGCGTCGCCCGAGGACAACCCCTTCAAGGTGGCCGAGGAGAACCGCAGGCTCCGGCGCGAGGTCGAGCGGCTCAAGCGCGAGAACGAGATACTTTTAAAAGCGAGCGCCTTCTTCGCCAGCAGGCAGCTGTAGGCGCGCAGGCGGAGAGGGCCAAGTTCGCTTTCATCCTGCTCAACGAGGGCGCCTGGAGCATATCCGAGATGTGCGCGGCCCTCCATGTCACCAGGCAGGGCCACCGCGCATGGAGAAAGCGGCCGCCGAGCGCGCACGACCTGCGCGACGCCGAGCTGGCCGCGGCGATCTCCGGGATATACACCGCCAGCCGCGGCATCTACGGCGCCCCCAAGGTCTTCGCCGAGCTCAGGCGCTCCGGCGAGCGCACGTCGCGCAAGCGCGTGGCGCGCATCATGCGCGACAACGGGTGGG
>CASELS010000051.1 GCA_949288855.1 uncultured Collinsella sp.
CAGGCTTGTGCTGAACGATCGGAGCGCGCGTGCCGTATCACTTGTCGGGCGCCCGCTTTTCCGCGGACTCACCTCGGGCAGGCCAATACCCGGGCAGGTACTCCAGATTCCCCTGAGCGCGCATGCGACAGCCCATTCGGAAGGTGTCACCTCCTCTTCCACTTCCAGAGCACGCGCCGCAAGCTCTGTTGCCATAGCGCGAGCGACCTTAAAATCTCCGAGTGTGAGGGACGCCGTGTAACGGGCAAGCTGGCACCCCACAGGAAGAAGCGCCTCCGGCGCCGCCATAGTCGTCTCCGTCGCAATGCGGGCCACGTACGCGCTCTGTCCCGCAAGGGCGCACGCTGTCGGGAACCTCCCCATCTCCTCAAGTGCCGCTGCCGCCCCCAGCAACTCGTCTGCCAGAAGCACCGCGTCCTCGGCACTTCCACGGCGTAGCAGCGCCCGCACAGCCTTAGCGGGAAGCTCTCCCATGCACTCCGACACCACCTTGCGCATGCCCCTGCGCGAATCCCATGTGCCCAGACAGCTGAAGGAATGGCTGGAGGGATCGACCCCAAAGAGCGGGTAATCGTGAACGAGGCGCACCCGTGCGGCTTGAGATAGCTTGATTCCGCAGACGTCGAACTCGCCAAGACCTCCCTTCCCCATAAGAAGCATCATCCCTGCGGCGCGCAACGCCTCGGGCGCATCCTTCTCCAACTCACTCCAGACACTTCGATAGAGACTGTCCACGCAGGCATCGAGTGTCGAGGCCGCTCCCTCCCCCTGGGTAACCACAGATAACGCCGCCACGAGCATCGGTATTCCTTGGGTAAGACCGTACACATCCAAATCACCGGATATGGAAAACGTTCGAATCCACGAGGCGTACTCCCTTGGCCGTATCCTCAACGCCTGGCTTCCAAACTTCGCCGCATCCCCCAAAAGCGCTATGAGTTCTCTGCAGCGCGGCGTACAAGCAAGCAGCACCTCAAAGTTCTCGGAGCGCATAGCGCGCAGCACGCGCACCACCTCTTTAGCCTGCGCTTCTCCCCATGGCGGGACATCGTCTATCGCAATAAGCGGTCGTGTTGCCTGCGGCAGCTCCAAGCGGCAGGCGGCAAGCTCTGTCGCGAGCTCTGCCGGGCTTTTGCCTCTCGCATCTATGATGCGCGCGACACCGCGCAACGGGTCACTTCTCACCTCCTCGGCATATTGGATGAGCAGCGCCGTCTTGCCAAACCCCTCCGGGGCAACGAGCACCGCCATGCCCGCGGCCCGGCATTGCTTGGTCAGTTCGCGCAGAAGATCGACGCGCTTCACCGTGAAGCTCTCCCCCATAGGCAGATGCGGCAGAAACTCACCGCCGTCTCCTGCTGCACCGATCATGCGGTCTTCGTACGAATCCATAGGCTCGTCCTTTCCCTCCCCCTCACCATAGGCGCGGCTCTGCCCAACCGACGTACCGTGGCAGCATCTTTCTGCGCGCCGGTTGGATGGCGGTCAGGTTTTGGTCAGACATTGGTTAGACGTCCGCGCCCGCAGCGGCGCGCGCACCGTCGCAGCTCATTGCGGGCGCGCAGCCGACGCAAGATTATTTGGATGGGAACGCTTGATTTTGAGTTCTATAATTTAAACCGTTTATCCGATATATCGCCTAGTCCCACCGAAATGAAATAGACGAGTTGCATAGGCGCTGCTACACACGCTTTTTCGTTTTATCGCCCTCTCGTGTCAGACATTTGTTAGAACACAAATCGTCCTACGCATTCGCCGGTGGTTCACCGTACGTTGATGAGCAATCTGATAGACTATGCGCGTGGGGGCGTGGCGGAATTGGCATACGCAGGAGACTTAAAATCTTCGGCCGCAAGGATTGTGGGTTCGAGTCCCACCGCCCCTACCAGATATTCCGCTGGCGGACCGCGTCCGCCGTCTCTTTGCGCAAGGGGGCGCTCGACATGAAGAAGATCGTACTTGCCTGCGGTGCCGGCGTGGCCACCTCGGCCGTCGTCGCGCAGAAGATCTCTGCCCTGCTAGATACTAACGGCTATGCCGATTCCTACGAAATCATTCAGTGCCCGGTGGGCGAGGCGAAGGATACCTGTGCCGACGCCGACCTCCTCATTGCTACAACCGTTGCACCCGAGGGACTCACCTGCCCTTACGTTAACGGCGTTCCCTTCCTCACCGGCATCGGCCGTCCCGCCGCTGAGCAGGAGGTTCTCGAGGCCCTTAAGGCCTAGCATCCGTCAAACCGGCACACGCAAGTTTTCTCTTGCGCGAGTGCGCGGGCTACGGTATGATGAACCGTGCTTTTGACGAAGGTCGAAAGACGCGGGCGTGGCGGAATTGGCAGACGCGTATGGTTCAGGTCCATATGGGGGCAACCCCGTGAAGGTTCAAGTCCTTTCGCCCGCACCACCGAATAGCAAAGGCCCCGGCATCGGGGCCTCTTTTCATATCGAGCTATTCTGCAGCTCCGGCCGGGCTGTCCGCGCAACAGGCATCTGGGCAGCGCTGCGCATGATTACGTACCAGCGCGGCCCCGACCAGCCGGTCGTGTCCTTCCAGAGGGTCGTCATGCGCTTTCCGATCCTAATCGCAACAGCGTACCCGCCCTGCACGCGCTGCCAGCGCTCTACCGCATCAATGCGAAAAAGGCGCCCGTCGGGCAGGGCAATTACCTCCGGGGTCTCATGCCCATCGGGCCCAACCCGTAGGTACACATCCACATAGGTTCTCATACCCTTGGGAACCACGAGCCACCGCCCTTCAGACCTGATTCGAACATCAGTTCCTACTATACGGTGCCGTGCGGACAGATACGTGGTTTCAGGCAACTCCGGCTTGCAAGCGCCTAGGCAAACAGCTCGTCTACGATCAGCTTGAAGCAGACCTTGCGCACCGGGCTCGGCCCGTCCTCACCAAAGACAAGCGTCGGCATATGGGGCTCGCCGGCGAGAAAGAGCGCAAAGGCGCCGTCGGCAAGATCGCCGTCGATACCATAGTCGCTATCGACCAGCTCGAAATCGTCCTTCTCGTCATACGGGGTAACCGGCGACGTTTCCCCCGCGGTCACGCGGAACGCCTCGCGCCCCGCAAGGTCGATCTGCAGATCCATGTAGCGACGATGCGTCTCAAAATGCGCGTCCTCAGGCGCGCGCGTCGTCGCCTCCATGACGTTCGCGTAGACCTTGTCGCCCAGAATCTGATGGGATCCGAGCTCCAGATCCTGCGGATCGTGGTCGGCGAGCCAGTCAATCAACACGTCAAGGCTCTTAAACAGGCCGCGATAACGCTCGATATCACAAAGCGAGCCTACAAACATAGCTGTTCCCCCTATCGTGCGTTACTGGAAAACGCCCAGAAGCGTCAGGTTGCAGTTGGCGTACAGGTTGTTGACGTAGGTCGTCCACGTCTGCTGAGCGGCGCTCGCCGTCTCGTAGTAATCCTGGTAGGCAACGTAGAAGGCGGCGGTTGCCTGCGCGTAGGTAGCGGTCGTGCCGTCAAAGCTTGCGCCGTCGATAGCGGCATACATCTCGCCGTCGGTGCGCGCCCACGTTCCGGTAGCGCTATCCCACTCGTCATCCAGAAGGTTGATGATGTAGCTCGCGTATTCTGCAGAAGAGGTGCTCTCGTCACCGTTCTCGGGCTCGGTGGGCTGAGTGGGCATCTCCGCCGAGCCTTCGGGGGCAACCTGCTCGTAGAGCTTTGAGATAAGCAGGTTGGTGCGCACGATCTCACGCGCCTGGTCCTCGCTGATCTGGTACTGCTCGGCAAGCGTAGCAAAGTCGGAGACACCGAGCGTCTCCTCGGCGTAGGACGCCATCTCGTCGTCGGTGGCCTCGATGCCGCGCGACTCGGCATCGGCGACGAGAATCTCATTGCGCACGTTGGTGAGGATCACCTCTGCCGAGGGAACGGTGTAGGTCCCCTCGTCGGTCAGCGCGACGTCGAGGCTGTACTGGCTCTCGATGGCTTCGCGCACGCTCACCGTATGCTTGGCGCCGTCGTAGGTGTAGGTGGCAAGCGGGCGATCGAGCTCATCCTCGGTAACCGTGGCAGAGTGAACCCCTTCGGGAGCGAAGCCGCCGGAACCGATAACGTAGCCGAGCACCGCGGCGACCACCGCGATCGCAACAGCGCAGACAACCAGCAACGGCAGCTTGCTGCGACGGGGGTCGCCCTCGTCGCCCGCAGGCGCGGTGTCCTCCTCGGCGTCACCTATGGTGTCGGAGGTAGCCGCCTCCGCTGTGTCCTCTGGTTCATCGGATGCAGGCGACTCGTCGGCTGCTGACGACTCGGCATCCTCCGAAGAGGGGGCGCCTACGAGCTCGACATCGTTTTCCGGAAGGTCGTCGGGCACATCCTCGCGCTCGATGATCTGAATCCCCTCGATCTCTTCGCGCTCTTCCTCGTCTTTTTTCTGGATGAAGCCCATCGGTGCTCCTCTCAACCGCACTACAGACGTATCGCCGCGCGCGGCGGCGATACCCGTGGCTTACGTGAACAAAGTTACTTGGACATAAACGCTATGATCGCATCGGCAAACGCGGCGGTGCCTGCCGCACCCGCCGTGGAGCCAGTCAGTGCGCGGCGGACATCGGCCGTGACCGTTGTGCCCTCGGCAAGCGTCGCGGTAACCGCGGCGCGCACGCGCGCGGCGGCCTCAGCCTCACCCAGATGGTCGAGCATCATGGCCGCCGAGAGAATCTCAGCGGTGGGGTTAGCGATGTCCTTGCCGGCGATATCGGGGGCAGAGCCGTGCGTCGCCTCAAAGACCGCAAGCTCGTCGCCTATATTGGCGCCGGGCGCCATGCCGAGCCCGCCCACGAGCCCAGCGCACAGGTCGGAGACGATGTCACCGTACAGATTGGGCAGCACAAGGACGTCAAACTGACCAGGGTCCTGCACGAGGCCCATGCAGCAGGCGTCCACGATCTTGTCCTCAAAGGCAATGTCGGGGTAGCTCTCCGCCACTTCGCGTGCAACGCGCAAAAAGAGGCCGTCGGTCGCCTTCATGATGTTTGCCTTGTGCACCGCCGTGACCTTCTTGCGACCGCAACGGCGCGCATACTCAAAGGCGTAGGTAACAATGCGGCGCGAACCCTCGGCGGAGATGGGCTTAACCGAGATGGCAGAACCCGGGCGAAACGCCTTCTGTCCCGACGCCGCCACCAGCTCGGCCAAGCGCTCGACCTCGGGAGCATCGGGCTCAAACTCGATGCCCGCATAGAGGTCCTCGGTGTTCTCGCGCACGATCACCACGTCTACGTCGCGATACCGCGAGCCGTCACCGGGAAGCGAGCGGCACGGACGCACGCAGGCGTACAGGTCAAACGTGTGCCTGAGCGCTACGTTCACGCTGCGAAAACCCGTCCCCACGGGCGTGGTGACCGGACCCTTGATGGCAACGCCGAGCTCGCGCACGAGCTCTATGGTCTCGGGCGGCAGCGGGGTGCCGCAACGCTCGATCTGGGCTGCGCCCGCCTCGGCCACATGCCACGAAATCTGAGCACCCGAGGCATCGACCACGCGTCGCATGGCCTCCGTAATCTCGGGACCGATACCGTCTCCGGGGATGAGCGCGACGTCGTGAGCCATGGGTTACTCCTCTTCTTCGTCCTCGTCGTCGTCCTTGGGAACAACGCGGGTACGCTTCTTGGGATCCTTCAGCTTGAAGCGCTTGACCAGGTGGTCGTAAATCTCGGCGGAGCGCGCCTTAATGGAAGCGCCCTTGCCGTTCTGGGCATCGAACTGCAGGCGACCGGCAAGCTCGTCTGCCACCTCGCCGGCAATCTTGCCCTCGGCAAAGGTCATAAGGCAGGCGAGCATATCGCGGTACTCAAGGTCGCCGTGGTAGCACTGGATGGCCTCGTCGAGGATCGGCCACACCTTCTTGGAACGTCCGCGCTCGGAGGCGCCCCAGGTGGCGAGGAAATTGAATGCCGAGAAACGCAGCGTGGAGGACAGCTCGTCAAAAAGCGCGGCCTCCGCTCCCTCAAACGCGGCGCCAACCTCCTTGGCGTGCGTGGGAACAAGACGGGTGAGCGCGTCGAGCACCTCCCAGCGGGTCTGCGCCTCGGGACGGTAGAGCGCGTCGACGAGCGCATCGGTATGCGACGCCAGAAGCTCGGGCTCCTCAGCAGAGAGCAGCGCCACCACGCGCGCCGCAAACTGGCGGCGACGGCGGCTCGCGCTCGCCAGATCCTCGATAAGGGCCTCGAGCGCAGCACCGTCGCGCTCGACGTCGTCGAGCTTTGCGCGCTCCTCGTCGTTTATATCTTCCACAGCAGAATGTGCCATATCGTTTACCTCTTGTTTTCCGTATCGTTGCTTGCAGCCGACGCGCGGCGGGACGCCTTGTCGCCCGAGACGGAGATGAGATCGGGCGCGGCCTCCCCCGTCTTTTTACGGCGTCGCGCGGCGCGGGCAGCAGCACCCGCGGCACCGCGCTGGCGGCGGTTGACATCAAAGAAGCGGTCGAGAACCTTCCACGGGCCCACCGACTCTCCAAATCCCATCTTGAGCCCCACGACGGCGCCCATAAGAAGGCCGAGCGGCGTGGCGTAGAGCAGCGGGAACAGCGTGAGCACCGCGGTAAGCACCACGCACGCCACGACCGCGATGGCGTTGTAGAGCCAGTACGCACCTGCGCTGAGCGCTCGCTCCCCCCAGTAGTTGCCTATGGTGAAGCCAAGGTACACGCTAAAGACAAAGAGCAGGATGAAGCAGATGAGGAAGGCAAAATCTCCCATGCGCTACTCCCCGTGGTGGCAGCAGCAGCCCTCGCCGTGCTCGTGATGATGCCCCTCGCCATGGCAGCACTCGTGCTCACCGTGGGCGTGGTCGTGGCCGCAGCCGCATTCATGATCGCCATGGGCGTGGTCGTGGCCGCAGCCGCACTCGTCATCGTGCTCGTGCTCGGCGGTGTAGAGCGACCAGTCGAGACCCGCGGCAACCGCCTCGGCCTCCTCCTGATAGAGCAGGGTGATGGCCTGCGTGCCGAGCTCGGCGCCACCGATGGCCTCGAGCATGTCGTAAAGAGTGAAGGCCACATCGCAGCCGGGCAGCGCGATGTCGCGCTCCTCCGCCTCGGCGAGGGCGAGACCGAGGTCCTTGATGAAGTGACGGACCTTAAAGCCGGGCTTCCAGTCGCCGTCGAGGGCCTTGGGGGCGAGCGTAGAGAGAACGCCGGTGGAGCCGGTGCCGGAGAGGATCATCTCGCGTACCTGCTCGAGGTCAAGCCCCTCCTGCTGCGCAAAGGAGAGCGCGTCTGCCATGCCCACCATGGACGCGGCGAGCGCCACCTGATTGGAGAGCTTGGCGCTCTGGCCCTTTCCAGCACCGCCGAAGCAGAAGATCTTGCTCGTGAACGTCTCGAGAATCGCGCGGACCGGCTCGATGTCGCGCTCGGTGGCACCCGCGATGGCGGTCAGCGTACCGGCGATGGCGCCCGCCTCGCCACCCGTCACGGGGCAGTCGAAGGCCACGCGCTCAGAGACCGCGGCGGCACCGGCGATATCGCGGGCGAGCGCAGGCGAGCTCGTGGTGAGGTCGATCAGGATCGCGCCGGGCTTGGAGGCGGCGAGGATGCCGTCGCCGGCGAGGTAGAGCTCCTCGACATCCTCCGGATAGCCGACCATGGTAAAGACCACGTCCGCGCCGCGGACGGCGTCAGAGGCGCTCTCCGCCCACACAGCGCCGCGCTCGATGAGCGGCTCGGCCTTGGCGGCGGTACGGTTGTAAACGGTCACGGGGTAGCCGGCGTCCAAGATGTGCCCGGCAATGGGCGCACCCATGATGCCGGTGCCGATGAACGCAACAGAAAGCTTCTTATCTGCCATGGATTGCTCCTATCGTTATTTTCTGACGCGGCGGGCGATACGGTCGGAGAGCGACACCTTCTCGGCGCGGTTCTTGCCCCAGAAGATGAGGGCGACCATGCCCGGGCCCACGTGCGCTCCGATGGTGGGGCCCACCGAACCGCGGATGATGGTGAGGTCGGCGCAGCCGGGCTCCTTGCGCACGGCGGCCTCGACCCAGTCGCCGTCCTTTTCCGCATCGGCCGTCACGACGGTGAGCGGAAGCGCGGGGTCGAGGACGTAGTTGTCCTGGAACGCCTTGATGAGCGCGCGCAGAGCCTTCTTGCGGCCGCGGTTGACGCCCGTGAGCGAAAGCGAGCCGGCGAGGTCGAACGACAGCGACGCTTTAACATCGAGCTTGCTCGAGAGCTGCGCCGCCGCGGGCGGGATGCGGCCGCCGGCAGCGAGCGAGTCGAGGCTGTCGAGTGTGAAGTAGCCGTGCACGTAGTGCTTGGCCTCGTTTGCCCACTCAACGAGCTCGGCAGCGGAAAGGCCCGCGGAACGCTGGCGCACCGCCTCTAGAGCAAGCAGCTCGCCGCAGGCGCACGGCAGGCAGTTGTCGACCACATACAGCTCGAACTCCGGATACTCGGAGCGGACCTGCTCTGCCGCTTGGCAGGCAAAGTCATAGCTGCCCGAGAGCGCGCTGGTGAAGCACAGATAGACCGTGGGCGTGCCCTCTTTGGCGCACTCGGTGAAGAACTCGAGGTAGCGACCGAGCGAGATTGCCGAGGTAGACATCTTCACGCCCGAGCGAATCTGGTCGTAGAACTCCTTCGGGGTGATCGAGGCCCAGATATCGTCGGTCTTCTCCTGACCATCAACGATGTAGGGGAAACCCAAGATGTCGACGTCGAGGGTCGCAGCGATCTCGGGCGTGAGGTCGGCGCAGGTGTCGACGACGATGCGATAGCGATTTGCATGGCCGGAAGAGGAAGGCTCTGCCATCTCCATACCCTTTCATACGCGAAGGGCGACCACCCGTACGGATGGCCGCCCATCACCTTACGTGTAACAGACGTATTTTACTCGCATTTACGCGTCGAGTTCCTCAATCTTGGGCTTGATGATGCCATATCCACCGTTTTTGCGGTGATACACCACATTGATGAGGCCCGTCGCGGCATTCTCGAAGACATAGAAGTCATGACCCAACAGGTCGGTCTGAACGAGCGCCTGCTCCTCGGTCATCGGCGTGATGTCGATGACCTTCTCGCGAACGAGCATATCGTCCTGCTCCTCGGGAATGAGGAGGTCGGCCAGGTCCTCGACAGGCAGCTCGGGCGCCACCTCGGCGGCAGACGGTCCCTGCTGGCGGTTGTCGATGACCTTGGTCTTGAACTTGCGGAGCTGGCGAGTCACCTTGTCGGCCGCGAGGTCGATGGCGGTGTACATGTCCACCCCGTGCTCGGCAACGCGAATGACAGAGCCGCGGGCGCGGACCGTGACCTCAACAATGGCGGGCTCAGGGTTGGAGGGGTTCTTCTCATACCTGAGCACCACGTCTGCCGTCATAGGCTCGATATCGAAGACCTTGAGGGCTCCGCCGATCTTCTCGTCTACATGTGCGCGCAGGGCATCGGTTACCGTGGTCTTGCGTCCTGATACGGTGATATCCATGAATGCTCCTGTTCTCCTCGGGGATAGGACTCGGTACTCACGTTGTACCCAAACCCGGCCGAACCGAGCACGAAAGACGGCGACTCCCGTTGGCGAAAAGAAGAAGCCCGCCTACCGAAGGCGGGCTAGACAAACCGGCTTTATACGCCTTGTGGAGTTAGTCGAGGCTGTTGAGCGAATCCAGGGACTCCCCGTCTCCCGACGCCTCGGCCTCGTCCTGCGCCTGCGTGGCATCGGTGCTTGCAGAGATGGTGACGCCCGATACCACGGTGTCGCTCAAGCTAAACGGCATGGTTCCGTACCAGACGGTGTGAATGGCATCGAGCGTTCCGTCGGAGGAGATCTCGTCCAACGCGGAGGAGATAGCGTCGGAAAGCTCGTGAGCGTCGGAAGCGACCGCAAGCCCGAAGGCCGTCGACGAGCTGAGCGTCCCCTCAAACGACACGCCCGGATAGGCGCGGGCGAGATAGGCGCCAGCCGTGGCATCGCACACCACGTAATCGACCTCGCCCGAGGCGAGCGCGTCAAAGCAGGCGTTAACATTTGAATACGTGCTCTGGGTGGCACCGATGGCGCTGCGCACAAGCGCCTCCTGGGAAGCGGAACCGTCTTGGACGGCGACCGTCGCGGCGGCGAGGTCCGCTGCGGAGAGCGACGCCGCATCTGACGTACCGAATACGGCCGTTGCATTCTCAAGATAGACGCCGGACACCGTGATGCCCTCTGCCGCATCGGTCGTCTCCGCCCCAAGATAGAGATCTGCCGTGCCCGCACCGACCGTGCTCTCGGCAGACGTGCCAGAGACCACCGCAAGCTCCAGACCCATGTTCTCGGCAAGCGCGCAGGCGACATCCACGTCGTAGCCCTCCACGCCCTCGGTAAGGACCATCGCCTGTGGGGCATCGGAGGTATCCATGGCAACGGTCAGCGTCCCGGGGGTCACCAGATAGGAGTCCTCTATCACCTGGGCGTTCTTCTCAACGGCGGGAGCCTCGCTAAGCGGGGGTGTGAAAAGCGAGCATCCACCCAGGCCGGTCGCCGCCAGCACCGCGCTCGCGCACACCGCAGCAATCACTCGAAGTCTCATAGCAACCCTCGCCATGGCATCGTCCCATCCCTCATATGCCCGCCTTGCGCGGAACATGCCGTCCGCACGAGGCGGACGGCGCCAAAATCTCAGCCCCTCAGCTGACCTGGTCTTTGACCCCACACTTGCGCACCGGGGCGTTTGCTCGGGATGCCGCGGCATCCTTCACGACTGACCCGCTCGCCCGCGGGGCGGTATTGCCCCAAAGTTGGTAGGACGGACGGTGCGGCTTACCTCTAGGACGCGCCATGATCGCCCCCGCGCGCACGCGGCGGCTTACGTGGATCCCTTTGACCGCGTCTGTCTTGGACTAGGGTGGATGTGCACCCGCAACCACAGCCTGAGGGTTGTTGGCATTATAGCAGCTCGCGGGCGCCACGGCACTAACACACCCGCGCAACAGCCAAGGCATCGATATGCGCAGCCCCTGCATCGGCAAGAGCGCGGGCTGCAGAGCGCAACGTCGCACCCGTGGTGATGACGTCGTCGACGAGCAGAAGACGCATGCCCTCTACCCGCTCGACCGTCTCGTACGCACCCTGTGAGCTCGCCTGCCTCCCCGCACGCCCCAACCTGCGCTGATCAGCGCTGCCGTGTTTGACGAGCGCGTCCACCAGCGGCGCACCCGAAAGCTCGCTGAGCTCGCGCGCGACGCCCTCCATGTGGTCGAACCCGCGCCGGCGGTAGGCGCGCGCCGTGGCAGGGACAAACACCAGCGCGTCGACTCCCGCGAGAATCCCTCCGTAGCGATCGGGAGCCTCGGCCTCCGCGTGCTTTTCGGTATCGAGAAGCATCTGGGCAATAAGCGGCGCGAGTCTGCGCTCGCCGCCGTCCTTATACGCGCGCACGATGCGAGGTAAGGGGTCCTCAAAGACCGCTGTGGCAAGCACCCTGCTAAGAGACGACTCGTCTGCCGCAACTGACGCGGCGCTCGTAGAGGCGCCCGTGGGGTTCCCGCATTCGGTGCAGATGATGTACCCGCCTGGAGCCCCGCAGCGTATACAGGACGTGGCGGGATCGATTAAGACGAGGCGGTCGAGGCACGCAGGACAGATGAGGGGGCCGGGTCGCTCGCACCCGGCGCACCGCGTGGGTGAGAGTGCCTCCAAAAACGGGCGAGCAAGGCGTGCGAGCCCCCTCTCGCGCACACCGGTCCTCGGCATGCGGACGGGCACGGAAGCCTCTTTTGTGCACACAGCGCATACAGACATAAAACCCCTCCCCCGAACATGCGAGGGAGGGGTGGCGATTGAAAGCTCTATACCCGCGAAACGGTCATCTATCCGCAGCGGGCGCGGAGGCGTGCTACTCCGTCTGGGAGGCCGCCGAGGACCCGGAGGCACCGCCCTCAGAGCGCGGCTTGCGCGAGCGGCGACGGCGACGGCGCTTGGGGGCCGATCCGTCGGAGCCGGCTCCCTCGGAACCTGCCGCGGGCGCGTCCGCCCTCGGGCGCTGACCTCCCCCGTCACCGGGACGGCGGCGCGTCA
>CASELS010000052.1 GCA_949288855.1 uncultured Collinsella sp.
CGAGATAGGACGCAGCCACAACATGGAACGGTATGCCGAGGCGCGCGGCTACCTGCTGAACGTGGGTGCCGAGCTCGAGTACTACTACTTCCCCAACGACCATACGCCCGAGCCGCTCGACGACGTGGGATACTTTGACCTCACGCCAGACGACTCGGCGCGCGACCTGCGCCGCGAGACGGTTCTCATGCTCGAGAAGATGAGCATCCCGGTCGAGTACACCTTCCATTCGTCGGGCCGCTCGCAGCACGGGATCTCGCTGCGCCACGCCGAGGCGCTCACGGCGTCCGATGCCATCACCACGGCCAAGCACGTCATTCGCCTTGAGGCCTACCAGGCGGGCATCCACGCGTCGTTCATGCCCAAGCCCATCAAGGGCGAGGCGGCGAGCGCCATGATGCTTCACCAGTCGCTTTTCGACCACAACGGCAACAACGTCTTCTGGGGTCCGGACGATCCGGTCTACCACCTGTCGCCCATCGCAAAGAGCTATATGGCAGGCGTGCTTGCCCATGCGCGCGAGATGGCCGCCATCACCAACCCCACGGTCAACTCCTACAAGCGCATTCTCGGCGACGAGGGCCCCACGCCCAAGGCCGCTACCTGGGGTTTGCGCAACCGCGCCGCGATGATCCGCGTCCCCATCTACAAGCCGGACAAGGAGCTCTCCACGCGTATCGAGCTGCGCTCGCCCGACCCCATGGCAAACCCGTACCTCGTGAACGCCGTGACGCTCGCGGCGGGCCTCGACGGTATCGAGCGCGGTCTCACCTTGCCGGCGGAGAGCACCGCCGACGTGCTCAACATGTCGGCCGATGAACTCGAGGCCGCGGGCATCGCCTCGCTGCCGCGCAACCTCGACGAGGCGCTCGACATCTTTGAGGCGTCCGACTTTATGAAAGACGCACTCGGCGAGCACATCCACACGTTCTTCCTCGCGAAGAAGCGCGACGAGTGGAATAAGTTCGCCTCTACGGTGACCGAGTGGGAGGTCAGGCACTACCTGGCAAACTCGTAAGGTCGCGTTGCCGAGGGGCGCTCGCGGGCCCTTCGGTGTTAAACAAAAGCCCGGCTGCGGGCGCGCAGGCACCCGCAGCAGTATGAACGTTTTCTAGGAGGTGGAGCATGGCGGAGAACAGCATCCTTTTCATGGCGCGCACGACGCGCTACAACGATTTTGCCCGCACGCTCGCCGAAACCGCCGGTTACGAGGTTGTGCTCGCCACGCCCGACTCGCCCAACGCCGTGCACGATTTCTGTTTGCTGCTGCTCGATGCCGACGGTGTGCGCAACGACCGTATCGAGCAGATCTCCAAGTGGCTCGAGGACCGCGGGGGCATCCCCATGCTCGTCATCGCCGATGACGAGGCGCTCGGCGCGCTGCATCTGCCGGCCCACTCGCACTCCGAGTTTGGGTGTCCCACGGCCACGCCGACCGAGCTCGCCGTGCGCGTGAGGCGTCTGGTGGGCCAGGAGGAATCGTTTGCGGCCGACGACGTGCTGCGCGTGGACGACATGGTCATCAACCTTGCGACCTATCAGGTCACCATTGAGGACGAGCCCGTGGACCTCACGCTCATGGAGTACTCGCTGCTCTCGTTTTTGGCGACGCATCCCAACCGCGCCTACAGCCGCGAGGTGCTGCTGCACCGCGTGTGGGGCTTCGAGTACTGCGGCGGCACGCGCACAGTCGACGTGCACATCCGCCGTATCCGCTCCAAGGTGGGCCCGCAGATCGCAGCGCACATCACGACGGTCCGCGGCGTGGGCTACCTCTTCAAGGACTGATGCTGCATCCTGAAACAGGGTGGAAACCATTCTTAAGAAGCAGTGAAACCGGGGGGTTTTCATTCACGGTGCCGGTGAGATGGGGTACAACGTAGCAGAACTTCAATTCTAGGAAAGGAAGCACTGCTATGGATAACGAGCACACGCCTGAGCGCCCCGAGTGGGGGAGCAACGCCGGCGGTCCCACGCCACCGCGCATGGCAGTCGAACCGACTCCGCAGAACCGCGACGATGAGCCGTCCGAGACGACGCAGATGCCGGGTTCCGGCACACAGGAAGGCACGGGTGCGACCGAGCACATCCCCTTTGTCCCCTCGACCGCGACCGATACCCGCACCGTGGTTAAGGTCAAGACCAAGAAGCTCCCAGTCTTTTTGGCCTCGCTCGGCGGTTTGGTGGTTGGCGCGGTGCTGGTGATCGCGCTTGTTATGGTGGGCGCGTTCCGCATCTCCGACACCGACGTCTCGGCTGAGGTCCCTGTGACTCAGACGATCGACATCGACCCCGAGGACACCACGCTTGCCGAGGCGGTCGCCGCCAAGTGCCTGCCGTCCGTCGTGTCCATCTCCACCGAGACCCAGGAGGGCGGCGGCGTAGGCTCCGGCGCCATTATCGATACGGACGGCAACATTCTCACCAACTATCATGTCATCGAGGGCGCTACGGCCATCTCGGTCACCGTTAACGACGAGACGAGCTATGAGGCCGAGATTGTGGGCACCGATGAGTCGAGCGACTTGGCGGTCATCCGCTTGGTGGACGCCGATACCTCGACCCTCACGCCTATCGAGATCGGTGACTCCGACGACCTTTCCGTGGGCGAGTGGGTCATGGCCATCGGTAGCCCGTTTGGCAACGAGCAGTCCGTCTCCACGGGCATCGTGAGCGCGCTGTACCGCTCCACGGCCATGCAGTCCTCCACGGGCACCTCGATCTACGCCAACATGATCCAGACCGACGCAGCTATCAACCCGGGCAACTCCGGCGGCGCGCTTGTCAACGCCGAGGGCCAGCTCATCGGTATCAACTCGATTATCGAGAGTTACTCCGGCTCGAGCTCGGGCGTGGGCTTTGCGATTCCTGTCAATTACGCCATGCAGATCGCCGAGCAGATCATCGCCGGTGAGACGCCTGCGCACCCGTACCTGGGCGTGAGCGTGACCTCGGTGAACCCCTTCACCGCACGTCGCGAGAACCTCTCGGTCTCTGAAGGCGCGCTTGTGGCCGAGGTGAACGAGGGAACGCCGGCGGCTGAGGCGGGTCTTCAGGTGAACGACATCGTCACGGCGGTCGACGGCGACGCGGTGACCTCGGCAGACGGTCTCATCATTGCGCTGCGCGAACACGCTGTGGGCGACAAGGTCACCCTCACGGTGGTTCGTGGAAACGACACCATGGACGTGGACGTGACGCTCGGTTCCGACGCCGACCTGCAGACTGAGCAGCAGGACACCTCTTCGGGCAACGGTTCGTCCATGACCGAGGAAGAGTTCCTGCAGTACCTCGAGGAGCTCATGGGCGGTCGCTACGGCGGTGGCCAGGGCCAGGGCGGCCAGATCGGGTAGCGATACGTAAAACTGCTAAGGGGCCCTCCCGGGTTCCTCGGAGGCGTGGTCCTCGCCGCTTCGCGGCTGCGGGAAACGCCTCGGAGGAACCCGGGAGGGCTCTTTGCGTTTATTTCGGTTGTCAATCTTGTGAGTGGGTCTTCTTGTTTCTGAGATTTGCTCCGTAATGGTCAAAGACCCCCGCAGAATAATAAACAACCCCCTACTTCAAGGGTTTTTGACCGGCCACCCAAGTAAGTTCTATCGCACCGGAGTTTCGAATCCTGCGCAAACGTTGCAATCCATTCGGATCCAAGTCTCAAAGTGACCCTGATTTCCTCGCTACAAGGGGGTTCTTTATTATTCTACGGGGGTCTTTGACCGCGGAGTCGTTCGCGTGCCCATCTGGCATAGGCCACTTGAAGCGGGTAGAATGGCCCTACCTAAACGACGAGGAGGTTGCCATGCCAGGCAAGCGTCAGGATGTCATCAGCTGGGACGAGTTTTTCATGCGCGCCGCCGTGGCGGCGAGCCTGCGCTCGAAGGACCCTAACACGCAGGTGGGCGCCTGCATCGCCGATACCAACAACCGCATCCTGTCGGTTGGCTACAACGGTACGCCTTCTGCGCTCAATGATGATGATTTCCCGTGGGGCACGGCGGACGACCCGCTGCACGATAAGCATAACTACGTCATCCACGCAGAGGCCAACGCCATTCTCAACTACCGCGGGTCGCTTAAGGATATGGCGGGTGCCACTGTTTACGTGACGCTCTTCCCGTGCCACGAGTGCGCCAAGACCCTTGTCCAGGCGGGCATCGGCGAGGTTGTCTATCTCGATGACAAGTATTGCGGCACCGAGGACAACCTTATCTCCAAGAACATTTTTGACCGTTGCGGGATTCGCTACCGCCAGATTGAGCTTTCCGACTAGTGGCGGTAGCCGGGTGCCCTGATAAGGCGCGCTAGTTCATGTTTTCTGCCAAGGCGCTCTCTTTATTCTTCAAAAAGAATAAAGAGAGCGCCTTTTGTGCGCGCTTCAACTCGCATTCTCGTGTTCAAAATGTGAAGGTATGCCGTTACAATAGAGTGCATGCATGTATAGACACCGTTCTGTCTGCCGGGAGAGCCTGCTTTCGGCAGAGCATGAGGGGGAAGGGGAGTTGATGTTCTCTCTGCACAAGACGTTAGGCGGTGTGCATCCGCCGCAGTGCAAGGACACGCGGGACTGCCCCGTCACGTCGATCGAGCCTCCCAAGCAGGTGCGCATCCCGCTGAACATGCACATCGGGGCCCCTGCCAAGCCGGTGGTGAACGTGGGCGACCACGTCTACATCGGTACGCTCATCGGCGATGGCGAAGGCCTCTGCGCGCCCGTGCACGCCACGGTTTCGGGCACGGTCACCTCGGTTGCCGAGGAGACGCTGCCTACGGGGCAGCACGCCCCGGTCGTCCAGATCGAGTCGGACGGCAAGATGGAGAACGACCCGGCGCTCGAGAAGCCGACGTACTCCAACAAGGACGAGTTCATCGAGTGCGTCCGCAAGTCGGGCGTCGTGGGCCTTGGCGGCGCTTCGTTCCCGTCGTGGTTCAAGATGAAGTGCCCTCCGGGCAAGAAGTTCGAGTTCGTCGTCGTCAACGGTATGGAGTGCGAGCCGTTCATCACGAGCGACTACCGCCAGATGATGGAGCACGCCGAGCGCGTGGTCGACGGCGTTGCCCGTATCGCCCGTGCGCTGGAGATTCCCGCTGCCGTCATCGGCGTCGAGGACAACAAGCCTGAGGCGGTCGACAAGCTCAACGAGGCCATCAAGACCAAGGGCGTTGGCGACTTTGTCGAGGTCCTCATGGTCCCCACGAAGTACCCCATGGGCGGCGAGAAGGTTCTCATCCAGTCCACCACGGGTCGCACGGTTCCCGCGGGCGGGCTTCCTGTCGATGCGGGCTGCCTCGTGCTGAACGTCACCACGGTCTCGCGTATCGAGGAGTACTTCCGCTACGGTGTGCCGCTGGTTCGCAAGACCGTCACCATTGCCGGTGACTGCGTCAAGAACCCCGGTAACTACCGTATCCCCATCGGCATGAGCGTGCACGATGTGGTGGAGGCCACGGGCGGCCTTATCAAGGAGCCGCGCAAGATCATCATGGGCGGTCCCATGATGGGTCGCACCATCACCGACATCGATTGCCCGATTCTCAAGGCCAACAACGCCATCCTCTGCCTCGAGGACAAGGCGATTCTGCCCGACGAGACGCCCTGCATCCGCTGCGGCCGCTGCGTTCGCGTGTGCCCCTTGGGCCTCATGCCCTTCCAGCTCGACGCCGCCTCCCGCAGCCATGACGTGATCAAGCTCGACGAGTACGCCGTCATGAACTGCATGGAGTGCGGCTCCTGCGCCTACACCTGCCCGGCGCACCGTCGCATCACCGCTTCGATCCGCGAGGGCAAGGGCTTCTACCGCTCCGAGACCGCGCGTCTCACGCAACCCGCGAAGGAGGCGTAAAGCGCATGAACCTCATCAACGAAGCCTCCCCGCATTTCCACGGGAAGTCGCTTACCTGGCAGATCATGGGCGCCGTTTGCCTGGCGCTTCTGCCGACGCTCATCGCGGCGACCGCGCTCTACGGTCTCGCCGCCCCGCTCCTGGTGCTCGTCTGCATCGCCACGGCGCTCGTCTGCGAGCACGTGTGCTGCATGATCATGCACCGCGAGTCCACCGCCGGTGACTTCTCCTGCGTTGTCACGGCGATGCTTCTCGCCTATACGCTGCCCGCCACCTGCCCCTTCCATGTGGCGGTTGCCGGCACCGCGTTTGCGATTATCGTGGTCAAGATGCTCTTCGGTGGCATCGGCTCCAATGTGTTCAATCCTGCCGTCGCCGGCCGTATCTTCATCATGGTGGCCTTCCCGTCGGCGCTCTCGAGCTACCCTGCCGTCCAGGGCACGCCGCTTGACGCCATCACCGGTGCAACCCCGCTTGCAGAGGCCGCCTCGGGCGCGCCCACCGCTAGCTACCTCGACCTTCTGCTCGGCACCCATGCGGGCGCCCTCGGCGAGACCTGCATCATCACGCTGCTCATCGGCTACATCTTCCTGCTTGCTGTGCGCGTAGTTGACGCATGGGCGACGGTGCCCTTCATTGCCACGGTCGCCATCATAACGGGCATCGGCGGCGAGGACGTCATCTATCAGGTGCTCGCCGGCGGTCTGGCTCTCGGTGCGTTCTTCATGGCGACGGATTACACCACCACCCCCATGACGCCCAAGGGCAAGATCATCTTCGGCATTGGCTGCGGTGTCATCACCGCGCTCGTGCGCCTGTTTGCCTCCGCCCCCGAGGGTGTGGCGTTCTCCATTCTCTTCATGAACATGTTCGTTCCGCTGATCGACCGCTACACGCGGACGCAGCCGGTGGGAGGTGTCAAGAATGCCCTCGTCTAACGAGACTCCCCAGAAGCTCTCCTGGATCGCCCGCCATCGCAACGGCTCGCTGTACGCCTTCGTTTGCGTGCTCATTGCGGCTGTGGTGTGCGGCGGCGTGCTTGGTTTCGCCTATTACCAGGGCCAGTGGGCTACCTCCGCGTTCGCTGACGCCGACGCACGCCTCGACGAGGCGCAGGGTGGCGCCCAGCGCGCACTCCTCTTCCCGGATGCAGCGAGCTTTGAGAAGCTCGACGCCCCGGCGATCGAGGGCCTCAACTCCGCGTATGTAACCGACGCGGGCGACTTCGTCTTTGACGTCCAGTCCGCAGGCTACGCTGGCGACGTCCAGCTTATGATCGGTATCGCGTCTGACGGCACGGTCGCCGGCATCCAGATCGTTTCCGAGCAGGAGACCGACGGTATCGGCACCAACGCCCTCACCGAGGACTTCTTCGGTACGTTCACCGGCCTTGCCGCCGAGGGAACGCTGACCGTCGAGGAGCCCGGCTCGGGCGAGACCCAGGTGGACGGCGTGTCCGGCGCCACCTTCACCTCCAACGCTGTCGTCGCCGACCTGAACATCGCCTTCGATGCTTACGCTCAGTTGGGAGGTAACTAATATGGCTCTCAATGAGAACGTAGTACGCGAGCAAAATGCTCGCATCGCCGACCTCGTGCGCACGCCGGCCTTCCTCGTGGCCGCCGGTTCGCTGACCGGTCTCGCCGCGGCGACCTCGGTCGAAAACGGCATTGCTATCGGTGCGGTGAGCGCCATCGCCATCGTGGTTATGGCCGTGCTTGCTCGTCCTCTTCGCTCGATCACGGGCGTCTGGGCGCGCATCCCGGTGCTTCTTATGGTGAGTGCCACGGTCGTTGTGCTCCTCTCGTTTGCGATGCGCATCATCGACCCGCTCATCTACCAGAACCTCGGCATCTACCTGCCGCTCGCCGCGGTGAACGGTTTGGTTGCCGCCTTCATCTACGATGACGGCTTTACGGCAGGCCCCGCCAAGTGCCCGCTCGGCACCGCCGTGTTCTGCGCGGTGTGCGCCTTTGTGACGCTTGTCTTTGTGGGCTTTATCAACGGTATGTTTGCCACGGGTGCGGTCTTTGGCCTCACCATGCGCGAGCTCGCCGCCTCGCCCATCGCGATCTTCGGCACGCCTGCTGGGTCGCTTCTGGTGCTCGCGCTCGTGTGCACCTTCGTGAACTCGATCGTCGACGCCGCTCGCAAAAGCGCAGAGGGAGGTGAGCGCTAATGGAGTTCTTCAACGCTCTGTTCTCTGCAGCGCTCGACCAGAACATCGTCTTTGGCCAGCTTGTGGGTATGGTCATCGTTTTTCTGGCTGCTGAGCGCCCGCAGGACGCCTTCCGCTTGGGCGGTGCCCTTTGGGCCGCGTGCTTTGCTGCCGGTCTCATCGGTTGGCCGGTCTACGCTGGCATTCTGGCGCCCTGGGGTATCGATTACATGGCGCCTGTGGTCTATCTGCTGGTGAGCGCCGCGGTCATCTTCGCTGGCGGTGCTATCGCGGCCGCTTCGCGCGCACGTGCCGAGCGTTCGCGCATCTATCAGCTCTGCGCGCTGCTCGCTGTCAACGCTGCCGTGCTCGCTACCCCGCTTTCGATGGCCGCCTCTGCTGATGTGGCGACTTTCGACGTTGCCCTCGGTACCGCCTTTGGCACTGGCATGGGCATCTTCATCGCGGTGGTTGCCTTCGCCTTCATCCATGACCGCATCGACGAGCGCCTCGTTCCGGGCGTTCTCCGCGGTGTGCCCATCTCGCTCATCACGGCGGCCCTTATGGCGCTCGCCTTCACGGGCGTTGCGGGCATCGCCGGCGGAATGTTCGTGTAAGGGGGTTGGAGCTATGGGAATCTACCTTATCGCACCGCCGATTATGATCCTCGTGCTTGCGGTCATCCCCGCTGCGGTGATCGGCTTTGCTTCGCGCGCCGTCCGCCGTGCCGACTGGCTCGAGGCCAAGGCAGCGGCAGAGGCTGCTGAAGCCGCTGAGGCAACTGAGGTGACGGACGCCGCTCAGGCGTAGGGCGTCTTGCCAACATATGCTGCGACGAGGCGCGGCGTGCTCCAAGGGGCGCGCCGCGCTTTTTGCGGAACAAAACGGCGTGACACACAAGGGGCTGGGCGGACAGAGGCCTGTTGAAGAAAAACCTGCGAAGTAAGTGGGCTCTGCAAGGATACGAGATGACACCTCAAAGGGGCTTGTGCATCAACTGGGAAAACGCGCTCACAATGAACCGGAAGCGAGCAGTCTGGACGGTTTGTTTGAAGTAGGCCACTTACTTCACGTGTTTTTCGGAAAGGGGACTTTGTTCTGCACGGATCATATGAAGTGCTCCGCCCAGCTCGAGCATTTGGAGAGTCCCGAAGGTCTGGTTCGTAGGCGCATTGCCCACAGGCTTTTACGTAAGTCTCTAGCACATCTTCAGCGTGCCCTCTTGGAAACCTCGAGTCGTTCATGAGCGTAAAAATGCGGGAGCCTACAAAGTACTTTAGTAAGCTAAAGCGCTCACCAGGCACGACGATGGCATGACAGCGCCAAAATGGCGGATGTCACGGCAGCAGTGCTTGGTTTACGCTCATGAACGACTTGAGGTTGCCCGGGGCAACTCCGCGCGGGATGGTACCCTATACATCAGCAATGTCGTAGCGAGGAGGATGCTGTGGAGCAGGAGAATCTGTTTGGCGAGATCATAGGCGAGGACCAGGAAGCGCCCTTGCAGGTGGCTGAGGGCGCGGCGCCCGGTGCCGATGCTCCGGCAAAGGCCGCTGCCGCTGCGCGCGCGGCGGAGCTGCGCCACGAGCTCGACTACCATGCGTACCGCTACTACATTCTCGATGCGCCCGAGATAACGGATGCCGCCTTCGATAAGCTCCTTGTGGAGCTGCAGCAGATTGAGGCACGCTATCCCGACCTCGTGACACCCGATTCCTACACGCAGCGTGTGGGCGGCGGCTACGTAGACACCGAGCAGTTTGCGCCGGTCACGCACATGGCACGCATGTACTCGATGGACGACGCCATGAACCTCGAGGAACTGGACGAGTGGCTCCAGCGCACCGAGGACGCGCTTGGTGCGGGACAGGTCACCTACACCTGCGAGCTCAAGATCGACGGCCTTGGCGTCGCGCTCACCTATCGCGGCGGCACCTTCGTCCGCGCGGCAACGCGCGGCGACGGTACCACGGGCGAGGATGTAAGCCTAAACGTCCGCACCATCCATGACGTGCCAATGCACCTCTCCGCGCCGGCGCTCGACCACATGGGCGCTGACCGCGATACCGTAATCGAGGTGCGCGGCGAGGTCTACATGCCCAAGGGGAGCTTCGTGCGCCTGAACGAGGAAGCCGACGCCGAAGGGCGCGACCCCTTCGCAAACCCGCGCAACGCAGCCGCGGGCAGCCTCCGCCAGAAGGACCCCAAGGTCACGGCGCGTCGCGACCTCGCGACCTTCCTCTACGCCGTGGCGGATACGACGCCCTTGCACGTTGACAGCCAGCATGCCTTTCTCGATTGGCTCCGCCAAGCCGGTTTCTCCGTCAACCCCAATGTGGCCCGCTGCGCAACGCCGGCCGAGGTGCATGAGTTCTGCGCCAACGCGCTTGCTCACAGAAGCGAGCTCGATTACGACATCGACGGTGTTGTCGTGAAGGTCGACAGCTTCGCACAGCAAGACGAGCTCGGGTTCACGGCGCGCGCGCCGCGCTGGGCCATCGCCTTCAAGTTCCCGCCGGAGGAGAAGCGCACGGTCCTGCGCGAGATTCGCATCCAGGTCGGCCGCACGGGCGTGCTCACGCCGGTTGCGGAGTTCGATCCGGTGACGGTCTCGGGTTCCACGATCGCCCGCGCGACCCTGCATAACATTGACGAGATTCGCCGCAAGGATGTGCGCGTGGGCGACACCATCGTGGTCCACAAGGCGGGCGACGTGATTCCCGAGGTCGTGGGGCCGGTGCTGGACCGCCGTCCGGAGGGCGCCGCGGAGTACGAGATGCCGGCGACCTGCCCGGCATGCGGGGCGCCGGTGGTGCACGAGGAGGGCGAGGTCGCCTACCGATGCGTCTCCATCGACTGCCCGGCGCAGCTGCGCGAGCGCTTGGCCCATTGGGTGAGCCGCCCCTGCATGGACATTGACGGCGTGGGCACCGAGCTTATCGATAAGATGGTCGAGGCGGGGCTTTTGCGCGATGTCGCTGACTTCTATGCGCTTACCGTTGACACGGTGGCCGCGCTCGACACCGGCCGCACCTATCAGACGGACAACAAGCGCCGCGGCATACACGCGGGAGACCCCATTCCCGTGGGCGCCACCATTGCCCAGAAGGTGGTGGACGAGATTGCGCGTTCCAAAGAGCAGCCGCTCTCGCGCGTGCTCTTTGCGCTGGGTATCCGTCATGTGGGCAAGAGCGTGGCCGAGCTTATCGCCCAGCGTTTCCTCAACCTGCCCGCACTCATCGATGCGAGCGAGGAGGACATCGCCGGCATCGAGGGCATCGGTCCCAAGATCGCGGCAAGCGTGAAGGAGTTCTTTGCGGTTCCCGAGAACCTCGCGGTGCTCGAGCGCCTGCGCCAGGCGGGCGTGACGCTGGAGGAGAACCTCGGCGGCGCAGGGGCAGATGCGGTCTTTGCCGAGGAGGCGGGCGTCGCAGCCGAGCTCACCGAGGCACAGCCGCTTGCCGGCCTCACCTTTGTGCTCACGGGCGCCCTCACGCGCTTCACGCGCGACGAGGCGGGAAGCGTCCTCAAGGCCCTCGGCGCAAAGGTCACCGGCTCGGTCTCCAAGAAGACGAGTTACGTGGTGGCGGGCGAGAAGGCAGGCTCCAAGCTCGCCAAGGCGGAGAGCCTGGGCGTGCCGGTCCTCACCGAGGACGACCTCGCTCAGATCATGGCGACCGGTAAGGTGCCCGCTCAAGACGCATAACGGCATCAATGGGGCGCGCTCGCAACCAAATGACTGCGAGCGCGCCCTA
>CASELS010000053.1 GCA_949288855.1 uncultured Collinsella sp.
GGGCGAGAGCTCGTGCAGAAGCGCCTTCACGTCCGGCGAGGCCACCTGTCCCTCGCGCAGCAGGCGCACAAGCACGCTCGCCACAAGGCCGCCCTCAAAGGTGAAGCCGGCGACGGGGCCGGAAGCAAAGATCGCCGTCGGGCCGTCCGCGGGCTCGTCCACCGCCACGAGCGCGCGCGAGGTGGCCACCCAAAGCGTCCGCGTGAGGCCAAAGAGCGCGCCCTCCTCGCGGTCATCGTCGAGTGTCACGCCCAGCCACTCGCCCGCCTCGATGGCGCGGTCGAGCTCGGCAAGCGCCGCCTCGAGGGCCGCCTCGTCCGCCACGTCGGCGCGCAGGACCTCGGGCAGCGTGAGCTCCGAGGGACCGGAGGCCGCCGCACCCCCCTCACCGAGCAGCGCCAAGAAGCGGTTCTGCATGGCCATGATGCCAAGCGCCCCCAGTGATGCCGTAACGTCGTCTGCTGTGTAGGCGGGAAACGCCGTCGCGTCAAAGTCGACCTCCACCGGCGCGTTCGTTTGAATGGTCGCCACCTTGCGCGAGAGCAGGGCATCGTCGATGTGTGCGCGCAGGTTCTCACCCATCTTGCCCTTGACCTCGTCCGCATGCGCGATGACCTCGTCGAGCGAACCGTACTGCGCAATAAGGGCGCTCGCTTTCTTGGGGCCGATGCCCGGCACGCCCGGGATGTTGTCAGACGTATCGCCCTTAAGGCCGTAAAAGTCGGGCACGAGCTCGGGCGTGATGCCGTGGTAGAGGTCCTCCACCGTCTCGGGCGTCATGATCTGGACGTCGGAGAGGCCCTTCTTGGTGCCCACGATCTTCACGTGCTCGGTAGAGAGCTGGTACATGTCGCGGTCGCCCGTGATGAGGTACATGTCGCAACCGGCCGCCTCGCCGGTGCGGGCGAGCGTGCCCAAGATGTCGTCGCCCTCCCAGCCCTCGGCCTCGAGGATGGGCACCTTAAGACCGCAGAGCAGCTCCTTTACCATGGGGAACTGCACGCGCAGGTCTGGGTCCATGGGCGGGCGCTGCGCCTTGTACTGCGGGAGCATCTCCATGCGCACGCGCGGGCGGCCCTTGTCAAAGGCAACGGCAACCCCATCTGGATGGAACGCGTCCACCATCTTGAGGAACATGTTGAGAAAACCAAAGACGGCGTTGGTGGGCCGGCCGTCCGGCGCATTCATGGTGGGCGGCACGGCATGGAACGCGCGGTGCATGAGCGAGTTGCCGTCGATGACGGCAAACGTGCGGCGGTCCTTGGGCGCGGTGGTGTCAGACATGGGGCATCCTCTCCGGTTGGGTGCCTTTCAGTCTACCCGCCCGCGCGGACGCGCGCCACAACGTTGCGCCATATCGCTGCCGGTTCGCGCGCCCGCACCGTCTGCGTGCGATAATGGCGCAAGCATCCCGCCCGGCTGCTACAAGAAAGGACCGCCATGCCCTACCGCGCCGTGATCTATGACATCGACGGAACCGTCCTCAACACCCTCAACATGAACATGTACCCCCTCATGCGCATCATCGAGGAGGAGACGGGTGAGGCGCGGACCTTTGAGCAGGTGCTCAAGTTTGCCCCATGGCCCGGTATGAAGGTGATGGAGGCACTCGGCGTCGCGGACCCGGAGGGCACCTACGCGCGCTGGGTGCGCTATGTGAACGAGTACGAGGAGGGCGCGACCCTCTACGAGGGTTTTGGCGAGGTATTTGCCGAGCTTTCCGCCCGTGGCGTCACGCAGGCCGTGGTCTCGGCCAAAACGCGCGCGCAGTATGAGATCGACGTTGTCTCCAAGGGCATCGACCGCTATATGGAGACAGCGGTGCTTGCAGATGACACCGACCGCCACAAGCCCGACCCCACCCCGCTTCTCATATGCCTTGAGCGCCTGGGGGTCGAGCCCTCCGAGGCAATCTACATCGGCGACGCGCGCTCGGACTACGAGGCGGCGCGCAACGCCCACATGGCCTTTGGGTACGCCACATGGGGCAGCACGTCCTCGGAGGGCATCGAGGAGCCGGACGTTGTCCTCGACGCCCCCAAGGACATCTTACAGGCGGCGCTCTAGCCTAGGTTCTCGCCGTTTGAGGCGATGACGTCACGATACCAGAAGAACGAGTCCTTGCGGATGCGGTCGCGCGTGCCGTGACCGCGGTTGTCCAGGTCGACGTAGATGAAACCGTAGCGCTTCTCGATGTTGCCGGTGGAAAGCGCCATGAGGTCGAGGGCAGACCACGGCAGGTAGCCGATCACATTGACCCCGTCCTCGTCCACCGTCGCCTTGAGGGCGCGCACATGCTCACGCAAATACGCGATGCGATACGGGTCGCGCACGCACCCGTCGGCAGACACCTCGTCGCGCGCACCGAGCCCGTTCTCCACAATCATGATCGGCAGCTGGTAGCGGTCCCACACCTCATTGAGGAAGATGCGCATACCCGTGGGGTCGATCTGCCAGCCGTACTCGGACACCTCGAGATACGGGTTGCGAAGCCCCTTCACGAGGTTACCGTCCGCGCGCTCGGCATCCGGATCGATGCCCACGCAATAGGTGTTGTAGTAGCTCGTCGAGTAGAAGTCGGGCGTGCCGGCGGCAAGTACCTCGGCGTCACCGTCTTCCCACGGGATCTCGATGTCGTGCTCGACCAGATACCGCTTTGCATACGAAGGGTAGGCGCCCCGGATCATCACGTCGCTCGCAAACCAGTTGCGCATGTGGTTGGTCTGCTGCGCAAGGAGGATGTCTTTGGGGTTGCAGGTCATGGCGTAGTTGTACATGGACCCGATCATGCATCCCACCCGATAGGCGGGGTCGATCTTGTGCGCGAGCGCCACGGTGTGCGCGGCGGCGACAAACTGGTGATGGAGCGCCTGGTAGCGCAGCTGCTCGGTGTTCTCGGGCGAGAACGGCGTTGAGAAGATGCCGCCACCCGTCATGATGCCAAAGGGCAGTTGCAGCACGTTGATCTCGTTGAACGTGATCCAGTAGCGGACCTTGCCCGCATAGCGGCGAAAGACCGTCTCGGCGTACTTGAGGAAAAGGTCAATCATCTCGCGGTTTGCCCAGCCGCCCTTGTGAGCGCGCGCAAACGGCGGCTCGTAGTGGCTGAGCGTGACCACGGGCTCGATCCCCTGGGCGGCGAGCTCGTCAAAAACCTTGTCGTAAAACGCCAGGCCCTCTTCGTTGGGCTCTGCCTCCTCACCCGTGGGGAAAATGCGCGTCCAAGCGATGGACATACGGTAGGCCTTGAGGCCCATCTCGCCCATGAGACGAATGTCCTCGGTGTGGCGGTGGTAGAAATCGGACGCCTCGTGCGAGCTGTAGTAGCGCCCGGGGAGCACGCCGTCGGTCTCCTCGCGATGGTCGGCCTCGACGCCCTGCGCCATGACGTCAATGACACTCACGCCCTTGCCGCCCTCGTTCCAGCCGCCCTCGACCTGGTTGGCCGCGGTCGATGCGCCCCACAGAAAATCGCTTCTCATAAGTCAACTCCACTTGCAACTCACCGGGCCCGGCGCCGTGCCTTGGCGGCACCGTGCCCGACGACTACATGATACTTACGCCTCGGGCTCGAGGTCCTTGAAACCAACCAGATAGGTGATCACGAACGTGGCCACAAAGGTGGCGACGACCGAACCCACACCCATGAGGATGCTCACGCCGCCCGGGATGAAGATGAGCATGGTGAGCACGCTCGGCGTGGCGAAGGCGGGCGCGGCGAGGCCGACGAGACCCATGATCACACCACCCACGGCAGCACCGGCGAGCATGGAGAAGAACGGGCGCTTCATGCGGAGGTTCACGCCGTAGAGCGCGGGCTCAGTGACACCGAGGAGCGCCTGAAGGGTCGCGGAGAAACCGGTCGACTTGAGACGGGCGTTCTTGGTCTTCACCGCGACGGCGCAGGCGGCACCGGCCTCGGCGATGTTGGCGGCAAGGCCGCTCACGAGGAAGATGGGGTCAAAGCCCTGGGTCGAGAACATCTGGACGATGAGCGGGGTGGACGCGTTATGCGTACCCGTGAGCACCATGAGCGGGAAGAGCAGCGCGTTGATGGCAACGGCAATGGGGCCCCAATCCTGCATGAAGAGGCAGAACTGGAACATGAGGTTATTGAGCATGTTGGCCACAGGACCCACGACGCAGAGCATGAATGCACCGGTGACGAGCAGCGAGATCATGGGGCGCAGGAACATGGAGATGATCTTGGGGCTCACCTTGGCGGCAAAGCGGTCCACGTACTTAAGGAGCCACACGCCAAAGATCGACGGGAGCGCCTGGGCGTTGTAGGCAACAATCGCCACCGGCAGGCCAAAAAGGCTCGTAGAGGTACCCGCATCGCCGAGCGTGGCGAGCGTGGGGTGCATGATGATTGCGGCGAGCACCATAGAGAGTGCCACGTCCACGTTCATCTTCTTGGCGGCGTTGTAGGCCACAAAGAACGGCAGGAAGTAGAAGACCGCGTCGCCGATCATGTTGAGCAGCTGATAGGTCGACGAATCCGCGGGCAGCACGCCGGCGAAGTTAAGCAGGACCGCGAGGACCTTGATCATACCGGAACCGGCAAAGACCGGAATCGTAGGCACGAAGCAGGCAACGAGGGTGTCGAGCGCCCTTGAGGCGATGCCCTTGATGCCGCCCTTCTCCTCGGGCGCATCCTTCGCGGGCTCAATCGAGCCGCCCGCGAATGCAGAGCCGAGCTCGTCGATGGTCGCCTTGTAGACGTCCTCCACACCCGGGCCGATGACGACCTGGTACTGGCCGCTCGAGACAATGCAGTCGAGCACGCCATCGACACCCTTGATGCCCTCGAGGTCAACCTTGGCCTCGTCGGCCACCACAAAGCGCAACCGGGTCACGCAATGGGTAACGCTCTTGATATTCTCCTTACCGCCCACCTTTTCGATAAGGGCGGAAACCATGGCCGTATCGCTCACGATTCCTCCTTGGGAGTTGGTCTGATCCAATGGGACGCGCGCTGTCCTTGTGACAACATCATCATCCGCAAATCCCGAGGAGCGGTCAGCCGAATAATCAGCATAGATATAGTCGATTATTTAATCTCTTACAGGCGTGAGAAGTTTCTTCGTCAGAATACTAATTATTGGGCTTGATTTTTTAATATCGACACGAAGAAAGCCTGCCTAAACGGCATAAGCGCCGTAGGCTACTTGAACTGATAGATAGCGTGAATGTGGGCGAACTCGTTTGCAGCAAGCTCGATCGCAAGCTCGAGCACACCGCCTTTTGCCCGCGCCTCCCCCAGCGTGATGCGCGGCGTGGTGACGCGGCGCAGGTACGCGAGGTCGTTGGGATGAATGTCGCGAAGCGATGCATCGCCCATCTGTACGAGTTTGTCCTGCACGCTCCCCTCCGCAGAGCTGATGGAGCGCTTCTTGATGAGATAGGTGCCGTCGCGCACGCCGGTGATGCGGACGCGCACCGTGAGCGGGCGCTCGTCCTCAAAAAGCGTCGGCAGGTCGTCCACGCCGGGCTGGTCTTCGCTCGCGTAGTACGCGGCGGACAGGCGCTTGGCGTTATGGCAGATCACCTGGTAGTTGGAATTGCCGTTTGAGAAGACCGCCGTATGCTCGCCCTTTGCCAGATAATAGGCGCCCGCGCGGTTCATAAGCTCGTAGGCAAAGAAGGACGGCTTGGGAATGCCGTGGCGGCTCACCATACCGTCGCCACCAAAGAGCATACCGCGTTGCTGGCTGAAGGCGTCCATGGCGTCGAAGAGACGCGTGGGCGCAAGCGACGCCACGTCGCCGAAGCAGTCGATGAGGTTCTTGATGGTCGCGGCACCGCGGTAGCACGAGTCGTTGAGCACGTTCTCGCCCGCATAGGCGCTGTTCCACTCCGTTACGCGAAGCGCTCGGATGCCCTCGCGGTATGCGGGAAGCCGGCGCGCCAGGGCGTAGAGCTGGTCTTTGATGTAGGAGCTGTCGGACGCACGCCGCGACACGCCGCCCGACGAGGTGCGGACCGCCACGTCGGAGTCGACCCGGAAGGTCTGAACGGGCAGGACAAGGCCGCGCTCTGCCGCAAGCCGTGCCCAGCGCTCCAGGGAGTCGAGGTCGCGCAGGGCGAGATTGGGCCCGATGAGCCCCTCGCGATGGCCGACCTGCGCGAGCACCTCGGAGAGCGCCTCAAAGCAGTCGAGGTAGCCGCGCGCATCGGTGAGCCCCTCCGCGCCCGTGGCAAGCTCGAAGCGCCACGCGAGAACGTTGCCCATGTCGACGCGGTTGGCGTAGTGGGCTATCTGCTCCCTCAGATAGCTCGCATACCGCTCGGACGGGACATCGGGCGTGTACTCGAACATGACCCAGGGACGCGCGCCCAGGTTGAAGAGGTAGTCAACCTGCTGCTCCTCAAAGTAAAGCGCGCGGCGGCGCATCTCCTCATCGCCCGCCACGAAGGCATGCGACACACCGAAGCGCACGTAACTGAACTTGAGAAGTTCCTGGAAGCGCGTGAACTGGTCGCGCACCTCGTAGTTCTCGAGGGTAACGAGCTCGCCTAGATTGACCGCGTCGCGCCAATACGGCTCATAGACCGTCTGGGCGGCGGCGTCCACCACGATGAGCTCCTCGCCCGCGGGCCCCTCCTGACGGCGCGCGCCCATGAGCTGCACGGCCTCCTCCAGAGGCGCTATCTCAAGCGGGGCGCGAAGGGCATCCGCCTCGCGGCGCTGGCGGCGGAAGGCCGCGGGCGTGGTCCCGTACGCGCGCTCGAAGGCGCGCCGGAGCGACTCGGCGTTGGGAAACCCGTTGTCGAGGGCGACCTTGAGCACGGTGTCATCGGTGTGCTCGAGGGCGAGCGCCGCGTGCCCCACGCGCACCCGCTCCAGATACCGGTGGAAGGTCTCCCCCGTCTGGTCCTTCACGTACTTGGAGAAGTACTGCGGGGTCACAAAGAACGCGCGGCCCATGCGCTCGACGGAGAGGTTCTCCGCATAGCGCTGCGCTACAAACGCACGGATGGCCGCCATCCGGTCCGAGGTACCGTGCTCGGCACTTACCGAGAAGCGGCCCATAAGCAGGGCGGCGATGTCATAAAAAATGCCGCGGAACCGAGCGCCTGCAAGCTCATCCTGCTCGTAGGCCACGGCCACCGCCTCGCTCAAGAGGGCGCGCAAGCGCTCGACGCTGTCGTTGGTCGAGGTAACCGATGAACAGGCGAAGGCAAGGACGCGATCTGGAAAACAGCGCTGCAGCTCGGCAATGTCGAGCTCAAAACGCAGATAGCGCACCTCGCGCGAGACGATGTGGCACGAGGCGCCCGCGTTTACCAGATGCAGGTCGCCCACCTCGAGAACACTCGGCGAGGCGCTTGCATCCCTTTGCGTATTGCTTGCCGAGGATACGAACGAGGGCGAATACTCGGCCGCTGCCTCCGACACAGAAAGCGACCCCGAGAGGCAGAGGAAAATCCGCACGTTGGGAGAAACGTCCTCCACATCAACCGGCCCTTTTAGGACCGTGAACCGCAACGGGGTCCCCTCCAACGCGCACCTCCCGCACCTCGCCTCTGCCCTAGGGGCAACGAATTAGCTGGCAACCAGTATACCTGCTTCTCACGAGGTGCCGCCGAGGCGACCCATCGCTTGGGCCCGATGATAACCGGGATCATCTCTTACATGCAGCTGCTCCCCAGAGGCGCTGGGCGCGTCAGCAGCCCTTGGAGCGCACCGCACCTGCCGGGCATACGTGGTAGCAGTTGCCGCACTCGTCGCAGCGCTCGCCATGAATCTCATAAGCCTTACCATCTGCCGTAGGGAAGATAGCCTTGTGCGTGCAGGCCTGGGTGCAGGCGCCGCAGGCAATACAGCGATCCGTATCGATGGAGAGGCCCGGCGCCTCAAACGTGTCGCCACCAAAGGCGAAGCGCTCGCGCAAGAGCTTATGATCGCGGTGCACCATGTTGAAGTCGTAGTCATAGTACTCGCCGTGGAAGCGGTCGAGCACGAAGACGACGGTCTCCGGATACTTGTTGATGTCGTAGACCGCCACGTTGAACAGCGGGTTTACAGCCGCTTTGGCATCGACTTCTTCCTGTGTGAGCTCGCGCACCGTTCCCGAGACGCGCACCATGTAGCCGGGTTGGAAGTGTGGGAGGTTGTCATCATCCCACGTGCAGTGCTCAGAGGTCTTCTCGGCAGAGACCGTGAGGGCGCCGAGTTTGAGCTGGCGGTAGAACGGTTTGACGCGCATGGTGCGCAGGTAGAGCCCCTCGTTGTCGTAGGCAAAGAAGTGCGCGATGCGCGAATCGACCCCGCCCGCACCATCCAGCGTGGCAAAGCTGCAGCAGCCCACCTCGTTAAACAGGTTGAATACCTCTTCGATTGTCTTCATGACAGGTCTCCCCTCTCTCTTTTTTGGGACGGGATATCGCGCCCCGCCCCATCTCTCTGGACCATGGCGCCAAACGGCGCGTCGGCACTATCCAAACTGCCCCCGGTACCGAGCGGCTATATAGGTGGCGTACTCCGCCATAAGGTCGTAGCCCAGAAGCTCATCGCAATCTGCAGACACATTGGAGACGGAATTGGCGTCGATAAAGACGGGTGCCTGGTCGGTCTCGATGACGTCAAAGCTACCGAGCTCAAAACCGAGGAGCGTCGCCGCGCGCTCCGCCGCGGCTATAACGGCGGATGGACAATTCTTGTAGGGCTCGTAGGTGGAACCGAAGTGGTAGGACGAGAGGCCGTTGGCGGCGATGCTCCGACGGTGCAAATGCGCAACCCGACCGCCCACGATCTCTATGCGCGTGAGATAGCCAGCCCGCGACCGCTCAAACGACTCGACGATAAAGACAGTCGCCGCTGGCGCCTCGGCAAGAAACCCCCGGGCCTCGTTCTCATCGTGCAGCACCGCCGTGCGGGCTGAGCGGCCGCCACAGTCGGGCTTGATGATACAGGGGTAGACAAGGACGGCCGGATCAATGTCAGCGGGCACGGCGCAAGCGAGGACCGCCGGCACCGCAATGCCCGAACGTCCGAGAGCCTCGGTGGCGGCGCGCTTGCTCACCTCAAAGGCGTGGGCGCGCCCGGGATTGATCAGCGTGACCCCGCGCTCGTCTGCCTGCGCGACCACCTCCACCATGTGCGTGTGCGATGCGGCGTGCCCGCGCTCGAGCGCACTCGCAAATACGCGGCTCACGAGGAGCTGGCATTCAAACGCTTTCTCGGTGGCGTCCGATCGTTCCATATCGATCATCCGCACGGGCATATCACGCGCAGCGAGCTCCTGCGCAAGCTTGAAGTCGGACCATTCGCTCGACTCGTAGAGCACGCCCACCCAAGCGGCATCTGGCGCCGGACCGTCCGCCACATAGGCGAACTCATCTGCGGGAGGACCGCCCTGCGCGCGCCGTGAAAACTCCCCCGTGCAACCCGTCGTAACCATCACACGCTCCATTCCAACAGCTTGCCTAAAAAGCGTCCCAGCTCGGGCGTCTTGGGCGCGGCGAACAGCTCCGCCGCGGGACCGTATTCCATGAGCGTCCCTTGGCAGAGAAACGCCACTTTGTCGCATGCATGACGTGCAAAGCCCATCTCATGCGTGACCGTGATAAAGCGCGTGCCCTCGCGCTTGAGGTCGGCCAGCAGATCGAGCACCTCGGTGGTGTACTCGGGGTCAAGCGCACTCGTAGGCTCGTCGAGCAGAAGCATCTTAGGGCGCGGCGCCACGGCGCGCGCGATGGCAACGCGTTGGCGCTGACCGCCCGAAAGCTGCGCGGGGCGTTTGCCTCCCTCGCCAGCGAGACCAAAGCGGTCGAGCAGCTCGTCGGCACGCGCCGCCGCGCGCGCCTCATCCATGCCGTGAACGGCGCGCAACGGCAGCGCAATGTTTTCGCGCGCAGAAAGATGATGAAAGAGACCGCCGTCCTGAAAGACAAAGCCCAGACTTGCCCGGTAGCGCGCAAGCGCGGCCTCATCGGTGGGTACGACCTCACCATCCAGCACCACACGCCCTGCGCTCGGCGCCAAAAGCCCGCCCAGGATACGAAGAAACGTCGACTTTCCGCCACCCGAGGGCCCGATGATGGCAAGCGTGGTGACATCGTCCTCAAAGTCAATGCCGCAAAGCACCTGACGGTTGCCAAAGCTCTGCCAAAGACCCTCAATTTGCATGCGCATAGTCGAGCCTCCTCTCAAAGTAGCGGCTCACAAACATGATGGGCAGCGTGAGGACGAGGTACGCCCCCGCGAGGAAGAGATACGTCCCAAACAGATTGAACGTGGCGGAGCTGATTTCTTGCATGGTCTGAGTGAGCTCGATCACCGCGATGACCGAGAGCAGCGACGAGTCCTTGACCATGCTCGCAAGCTGCCCGGTAAGCGCCGGGAGCGTGCGGCTCACGAGCTGCGGCGCCACCACGTAGCGCAACGTCTGCCGCCGGGTAAAGCCCACCGCCCGCGCCGCCTCCAACTGTCCGGCATCGAGCGAGTTCAGGCTGCCACGCACGATCTCTGCGATGTAGGCGCCTGAGAAAATCGAGAGGATGATGATACCCGCCGCCAAACGGTTCTCCACACCCCAAGCGGTACCCACGATGTAGAAGAAGAGATAGATCTGGGCGAGCAGCGGCGTGCCGCGCATGAGCTTGACGTACACATCGCAGAGGTAGCGCACCGGCAGAATGCGGCTCCCCTGCCCTACCGCAACGGGCAAACCGATGGCGAGGCTCATCACAAGACTCCCAAGCGCGATCTCAAGCGTGAGCAAAAGACCGTCTAAGATGCGCACGCGGTACTGGGCTACAAAGCTAAAATCGAGAGCCACGCCCACTTGCAGGAGCGACACCCAGAAGAACCCAATGATGAGGGCGACCACGATGAGGTAGCTAACCGCCGCCTTCATGGGGCCGGGCCGCTCACCGGGGCGCACGGTAAAGGGATTTGCCATTAAGCGTCCTCTCCCACCGCGCCTTCAGCATCCGCCGCGGTACCAGCAGCGCCATCGGCCGAACCCTCGGCATCGTCATCATCAAAATCAAAGAACCAACGGAAGCCGAGCTCGTCAAAAGCTGCCTTCTCCTCAGCCAGGTACTCCTCGGTCAGACGGTCGAACTCGCCGTTCTCTTTGCTCTCGGCGATAAAGGCATTCAGCTCCTCGCGCAACTCGTCATTGCCCGAGGCAACGGCGATGCCCCAGTACTCGGGATCCTGGAACGGAATGAAGACCGCGCGCGTGGTGTTGGGGTTGGCCTGGTTGTTACGGTGGATGGTGAGCTGATCGTAGAAAAAGCCGTCCGCACGTCCCTGGGCAACTTCGGTCACACAGGCGCTCTCGTCCGCCAGGCGCAGAATCTCCGCATTGGGAAGATTCTTGGTCGCATAGACATCGCCCGTCGAACCGGTCTTAACAGCTACGGTCCTGCCCGCTTGGTTGAGGTCCTCTACGCTCTCAACGCCCGAGTCCGCGCCGGCAAGAATCGCGAGCTGCGCCACCGCGTAGGGGTCGGTGAAGTCAACCTCCTCCTCGCGCTCGGACGTGATGGTGATGGAGCTCATGACGGCATCTGCCTTGCCCGTCTGAAGCGACGGGATGAGCCCGTCAAAGCTGATGTTGTCGATCTGCAGGTCGTAACCGTAGGCATCGGCAAAGTCTTGCATGAACGTGACGGAGACACCCGAGGGGTTGCCCGCATCGTCCTTAGTTTCAAAAGGTGGATAGGCAAG
>CASELS010000054.1 GCA_949288855.1 uncultured Collinsella sp.
GCCCTCGGGCGCGGAGACGTGGTCGTGCGTACGGACGCCACGACCAATCTCTATCTCATGCCTGGGTCTACCTATCACGTGGTGGACGCGCTCATCACCAACTTCCACGTGCCGCGCTCCACGCTCATGATGCTTGTGTCGGCCTTTGCCACGCGCGAGCAGGTTATGGACGCCTATGCTGCGGCGGTACGCGAGCGCTATCGCTTCTTCTCCTTCGGCGACGCGATGCTCATCGAGTAGTCCATCCGTTCCGGCGTTCCTGCGCTCGGTGCGCTCGCCTAGCGCGCCCCCATCCGTTCGCCGGCATGTTCCTACCGTTTGCGGCAAGCGCCATTTTTCCTGTTAGATGTGGTATATAGGGCCGCTATTCGGGAACAAGAGGAGTGACGGAAAGGAAGTCGCTCCAGAGGAAAGCGACCGGACGAGGAGGTGAGTCCCATGGGCACAGAGGATATAGCAAGGGCCTGTGGGTACGGCGCCTGCGAGACCGAGGTCGCGTAAGTACCGTGGGTTCGTGAAGGTGGCCCGACGTCCGCCCCGCGTGAGATGGGGTTGAGACCGATGACGTGGTCGTAGGGGCAGCCCACAGGAGAGCATACGGGTTCCGTTCCTTCGGGAGTGGAATGGAGGAGAGTCCACCGTAATAGTTACTTGCCGGGGAGGCACCGCTTAGGCGGTGCCTCCCTTGGTTTTGGACTCACGATAATCTTTCAAAGCAGAAATCCCGACTATTCAAAGCGCGGTAGTTTTTATTATAGGTGCATCAGAATATCAGTATATAACAGTATATGAAAGCATATAATGCTATATAGGTAATTATTATCAGCTATCCGAAAGGAGCTGGACATGGCATCAGACACCATTGCGGTGACGCGTCGCTTTGATAAAAACCTATTGATTGAATTTGACTCGACGGCAGATGCCATTGGAATTTCTCCTACAAGTGCCATGACGGTCTTTATGAAGCAGTTCGTGGCTCATAGGGGTTTTCCGTTTGAGGTGAAGGTGCCAGTCCCTACAAAAGATGAGTACATCCGTGAGATGGATGAGATTTTCGCCGAGATGCGCGCTGGAAAAGCTAAGGCACATGAGCTTATCGAGGTATAGCCATGGAGAAGTCTTGGTCGGAAAAGGCTTGGGATGACTATCTGTGGTGGCAGTCGCAGGACCGAAAGACGCTTCGTCGCATCAATGCTCTCATCAAGAGCATTGAACGCTCCGACGGAAAGCCAATGGGTAAAGCGGAGATGCTGAAGGGAAGCCTCGCGGGGTATCAGTCAGTGCGCATAGATAAGGCCAACAGGCTTACCTACACCGTTCAGGATGGCGTGCTGTATATCCTTCGTTGCCGAGGCCACTATCATTAAAGGTGGCGCCGAGACCCCTATAGGACAAAGACGAGCACAAGCACAATGATCACAACGACGATGATGCCCGCGATCGCGGCGCCGAAGCGCAGGCGAGACCCGCGGGTCTGCGCGCGCACGTCGTTCTCGGCTGCGGCGAGCGACTCGACCTCGGCGAGCGATTCGTCGCGCTCGGCGCGGTCTGCCTCCAGGCGCGCCGCGATGGTCTCGGTCACCTCCGGGTGCGCGTGGATATCCTCCGCCTCGTCGATGACGGTCTCGGCGACGGCGATCTCGTCGGAGGCATCCTGCTCGACCTGCTCCTGGGCGCGCTTTGCCTTCTCTTGGTCAGAGATCTGGCCCTTCAGGGCGCGCTGCCGCTCCTGGGCGTCGTCCTTGGCGCTCTGGTAGGCCTCGCGTGCCTTGTCCGCGGCGGCGGACGCCTCCTTAAACGTGGCCTTGGCGGCCTCGATGGGCTTCTCGTTTTCGGTGAGGGCCCGCTCAGCCTGAGTGATGGCCTGCTCATTTTCCGAGGTCACGCGGGGCAGATCCTCCTGTGCGCGGCGCAGCGCATCGGTGGCGTCGGCAATATCGAGCTCGAGTTCCTGAGCGCGCACGCTGTAGTTGGCGGAGTTGGCCGAGGGATTGCGCTGTACCTCGGTAAACTCTGCCTTCAGTGAGTCGAGGCGTGCCTGTGCGCTCTCCACTGCGGCCTTTGCCGCGGCGACGCCGCTCTCTTGCTCCGCGCGGGCCTTATCGAGATTGCGCTTGGCGTCGTCGAGGCGGCGCTGAAGGCGTGAGCCCTGCTCGCGGGCGCTTGTCTCGGTGGCCTCCGCTGCCTCGAGGGCGGCCTTCAGACGCTTCTCGGTCTGCGCGTCCTCGTCCTTCATGGTCTGGAGCTTCTCCTTGAGGGCGTCGATCTCCTGCTGGATCTGTGCCTGCTGCTCCTGGGCGGCGGCCCGCTTCTCCTCGGCAGCTGCGATGCGGGCGCGCTCTTCGGTGAGAATCTCCTCGTAGCGCTCGGCGATATCGCGACGGTGCGTGAGCTCATCCTCTTCGTCGGCGATGGTCTTCTCGAGCCCCTCGAGGTGCTCGCGCGCCTCGGCATGGGCGCGCTTGGCGGCGCTCATCGCGCGCACGGCGCCTGCGCCCTCGGAGAAGAAGGAGCTGACGGCGCTCATCGCTCCGGCGGCGACCTCGGCTACACCGTGCTCGGCATCCTCGGCAGCATCCTTTCCCTCGATGCTCACCAGCGTCGAAGGGGCGGGTTCCGCGCCCGCCAGCTCCTCGGTGCCCGTCGCCACAATAGGGGAGGCGTCCGTACCGTCGTCCTCTGAGGGCGCGGTCCTGGCCTCGGGGGAGTGGTCCCGCTTAAGGAAATCGGGAATAGCCGCGCCGGTGTCCCCAACCGAATCGTTCATATCGTTCAGTTCCTCGTCCACGTGCTTCTGCTCGTCCATCGCATCCTCCAAAGCGCCTGTCGGCGGCTGAATGTTCAATGGTTCCATGATACTTGCTCGCGCGGTTAAAGGTTGGAGGAATCGGGTCATCGGGCAAGCTTGTCGCCCGATGGCGTTCGTTGGTAACAACGCTGAAAATGTCGCTTGCCTTGGAGTCGGCTCCAACAGATACACTGCGGGCGAGCACCCGACCTTGTCAACCCGAGCTACGCTTTGGGCTGGCGCCGGCGTCGGTTTGCGACCGTATGCATTTAGGGGAGGCACGCATGATTTACCGTGATTTTCAGGACCTCAAGCTCTCGGCGCTGGGCTTTGGCGCGATGCGCCTGCCCGTCATCGATGGCGACGATGGCAAGATTGACGAGCCTGCCGCCATGGAGATGGTCGACTATGCGCTTGAGCATGGCATCAATTACTTCGATACCGCGTGGGGCTACCACAACGGAAACTCCGAGCTCGTGATGGGCCGCGCTCTTGTCCGTCACCCGCGTAAGAGCTTCTACGTGGCTACCAAGTTCCCCGGCTACGATCTTGCCAACATGGACAAGGTGGCCGAGATCTTCGAGCGCCAGCTCGAGAAGACGGGGCTGGACTACTTCGATTTCTATCTCTTCCACAACGTGTGCGAGATGAACATCGACGCCTATCTCGACCCCAAGTTTGGCATCTACGACTATCTCATGAAGCAGAAGGAGGCGGGGCGCATCCGGCATCTGGGCTTCTCCGCCCACGGCTCGATACCGGTGATGGAGCGCTTCCTCGAGGCGTACGGTAAGGATCTGGAGTTCTGCCAGATCCAGCTGAACTACCTCGACTGGGAGTTCCAGGACGCGCGCGGCAAGGTGGAGCTTCTGAAGAAGTGGAACATTCCCGTGTGGGTCATGGAGCCCGTGCGCGGCGGCAAGCTCGCCAACCTCTCTGAGGCAAACGCAGCCAAGCTTACCGCGGCGCGCCCGGACGAGGAGCCGGTGGCGTGGGCGTTCCGCTTCCTGCAGGACATCCCCGAGGTTGTGGTGACGCTCTCCGGTATGTCCAATATGGATCAGCTGAAGGCAAACATCGCCACCTTTGAGGAGGAGCGTCCGCTGAGCGACGCCGAGCGTGCCGTGCTCGCCGAGGTTGTTGCCGATATGCTCGGGCAGGGGACGGTGCCCTGCACGGCGTGCCACTATTGCACAAGCCATTGCCCGCAGGGCCTCGACATCCCCACGTTGCTGTCCATGTACAACCAGATGAAGCTCACGGGCAAGGGCGACTTCATTTCGAGCATGCTCGTGGGGACGCTTCCGGATGACAAGAAGCCGAGCGCCTGCATTGGTTGCGGTGCGTGCGCTGCGGTCTGCCCGCAGCAGATTGACATTCCCGGCACGCTCGCCGAGTTTGCCGAGGCGCTCGGGCTCTAGGAGGCGCCCCAGTCCTTGCAGCGCTTGTTGAGCGCGGTGAACAGCAGCGACCCGCCTATGCCTACCGCCATCGCGGCCACCAGCTCCGTGCGATAGCGTTCGTTGAGCGCAATGCCGGCGGTGCACAGGACGGACAGGATAGCGACGCTGGTAACGAAGTCATGCTTGAGCAGGAAGCGCGCGGCGCGTGCGGGGACCGTGTCCTCCACCACCGCGCGCTCAATCAGGTAGCGGTTGATTTCGGCGCGGGTGGTGAAGCCGTGCCGGCGGCGGATTCTCTCGTAAAGGATTGCGCTTACCGTCATGGCGCCTAACAGGAATCCCCAGAACAGGGTGAGCAGGTATTCCTCAATCGAGCTGGAGGCGATTTCGGACCGCGCGAACGTCAGGAACAGGTTGGCGAGGACGCTTGCGTCGAATATCACGTTCAGGATAAGGAATTCGCGCGCTTCCTCGTCCACGCGCTGAGCGATTTCGGGGGCATCGTCGCCTATGAGGGCATCGACCGTGGTGCTAAAGGTGTCCGCTATGCGTTTTAGGCTCTCGATATCGGGAAGCGTGCGATTGCGCTCCCAGTTGGAGATGGTTTGCCGACTGACGTAGCAGGATTTTGCCAGGTCGTCCTGTAGAAGCCCTGCCGCTTCGCGGTGCTCGCGTATGCGTTGGCCGACGTTCATGTGCGCCTCCTCGCAATTGAGGTTCCGCATTGCCTGACCTCAGCATACCCCCAAGCCGCACGGCAGCCTGCGGTGTTGCGTCAAAAGGCTTTGACATGGTCTAAAGAAGGGCGGACACGTCCGTGTTTGCGCGCAGAACGGCGCTCAGTAGCCGAGTTCCTCGCCAATAAGGACGACCTTGATACGGCCGGGGTGGCGCGAATGGCGCGTGACCACGACGTTGCAGCACATGCACTTGTGTGCGTGACAGTCGATGCAGGCGCCCGTGAGCTCGCAGGGCGTGCTCGCGTGGAGCCGCTCGGCGTTGAGTGGGCAGACGGTGGTGTGGATGCGTTTGATGCCGGCGTCCACGTCCGCCACGATCTTGTTCATCCCCACCAGCACCACCACGTGCTCGGGCCCGTGCAGAAGGAGCGAGCAGCGGTCGGAGTTGCCGTCGATGTTCACGAGCTCGCCGTTTAAGGTGAGGGCGTTGGCGCTCATGAAGAACCAGTCCGCCGTGGTGCGCGCCTGCCACATGGCGCGCTTCTCGTCTTCGGTGGTCGCGCGCGTGCGGTCGAGCATGCGGTAGGTGCTCGCGCGGACAAGTGCGGCCTTCATGCCCGATTCGGTAAAGGTCTCGCTGCCGCCCCAGGTGATCGAGTCGCCGTCGTGGAGCCAGGAGCGGACGATGTCGATGGCGTCCGCGCGCGATGCGGCCCAGTAGCCCTCCATGTTGTTGCGCTCGAGTTTCTTGATGACGCCCTTCGCCGTCTTTTTCCACGATGCAAGGGTCGTGCTGGTGCGCTCTGCCATGCCTGCTCCCTCCGGGGTCGCGCCGCGCCCGGAGGGTGGGCGGCCCGTAGTTGCGATAGGTGCATATAGGCATATCCTACCCAGCTCGCTATACTGGAATGCCAATCAAACCGGTAAACGGGCCAGCGGCAGAATGCAAGCCGGCGCTCGGCAGCTCTGCCTTCTTGAGAGGAACCCATGGACCAGTCGCTTTTCCGCTACGACGTTATCGCCGAAGATTCCACGACCCATGCGCGCGCGGGCGTGCTCCACACGCCGCACGGCGATATCGAGACCCCTATCTTCATGCCCGTGGGAACCAAGGCCACGGTCAAGGGCATCCCATGGGAGACGGTGCGCGACTTGGGCGCACAGATCGTGCTCTCCAACACCTATCACCTGGCCATGCGCCCCGGCGCCGATCTTATTGCCGAGGCGGGCGGGCTGCACAAGTTTATGAACTGGCACCACCCGATCCTTACGGATTCGGGCGGATTCCAAGTGTTCAGCCACGGCGACGCGGTCAAGCTCTCCAACGAGGGCGTGCGCTTCATCGCGACGGACTACGACGGCAGCCACGTCTTCTGGACGCCCGAGGACAACATGGCCATCGCCCAGAAACTGGGAAGCGACATTTGCATGCAGCTCGACCAGTGCATCGGCTATCCTGCCGAGCGCCGCGACGTGGAGCGCGCCATGGATTTGTCGAGCCGCTGGGCGGAGCGCTGCTATAAGGCGCATACGCGTCCCGACCAGGCGCTCTTTGGCATCGTGCAGGGCGGCATGCATCTTGATCTGCGCGTACGCTCGCTCGAGCGCCTGGAGGAGATGGGCGACTTCCCGGGCTACGGTATCGGCGGCTATTCGGTGGGCGAGGACCACGAGACCATGTTCGAGTCGCTCGAGCCGCTCGCTGCCGAGTACATGCCGCGCACCAAGCCGCGCTACCTCATGGGCGTGGGTAACCCCACTACGCTGGTGCGCGGGGTCGCCTGCGGTATCGATATGTTCGACTGCGTGCTGCCCACGCGCACGGGCCGCATGGGGTCGGCCTTTAGCCATGAGGGGCGCCTGAACTTCCGCAACGCCCGTTTTGCGCGGGACCTCGGCCCCATCGATCCCCAGTGCACCTGCCCGGTCTGCACGGGCGGCTACACCCGCGCGCACATCCGCCACATGATCACCCAGCACGAGATGCTCGGCGGCATCCTGCTCTCGATGCACAACATCTACTTCCTGCTGAACCTCATGCGCGAGGCGCGCGAGGCCATCATCGCGGGTACCTATGGGGAGTTCGTTCGCGCTTGGATGGACTCGCCTGCGTCGGCGGACTACTAATGGGCGCCGCGCCACGGGTGTCACCCGATCGCCGCGACCGCGGAACGCGTGAGGAGCGCGTGGCGCGCGGCAGACTGGCGGCTTCGCGCTGTCCTGTCGAGGCCCTCGCATCGTGGGGTCTCCGTCAGGACGGCGCTTCGGCCATCGCACTGCTTGAGGAGCAGTCTGCTACGCGCGTGGCGGACCTCATCCCCATACGCTACGGCCGCATGAGCGCCTCTGCCTTTGCGTTCTTCCGCGGTTCGGCGATCATCATGGCAAGCGACCTTGCCGCGCGCCCCGTCACCGGCATCGAGGTGCAGGCGGTGGGCGACGCGCACATCGCCAACTTTGGTATGTTCTTGAGCCCCACACTCCACCTGGTCTTTGACATCAACGACTTCGACGAGACGGCGCCAGGTCCCTGGGAGTGGGACGTCTGCCGTCTTGCGGCGAGCATCGAGATCTGCGGCCGCGAACGCGGTTTCTCGCGTCATGACCGCCGCGCCGCCGTGCGCGCCTGCGCCAAGGCCTATGCGCGGGCGATGGCGGACTTTGCCGAGATGGGGGAGCTCGATGTGTGGCATGCCCACCTCGACCTCGACGAGGTGGTTGCGCACTTTGAGGACGAGATGAGCGGGCGTGAGAGCCGGACGCTTCGCCGGGCCATGGAGAAGGCGCGTTCCAAGAACAGCGCTCGTGCCGTGGAGAAGCTTGCGCGCGTCGAGGGCGGAAGGCTCCGCTTCGAGATGCGCCCGCCCGAGCTCGTGCCGCTCTCCGAGCACCACGGCTACCGCGACACCGTGGAGCTCTCCCACGCGCTCATGGTCCTTATGCGCCGTTACTTCGACAGCCTCTCCTACGACCGGCGCTTTCTGCTCAACCGCTACCGTTACCAGGATGCGGCGCAGAAGGTCGTGGGTGTGGGAAGCGTCGGCACGCGCGCATGGGCGGTGCTGCTCGCGGGCAAAGATGCCGACGATCCTTTGGTTATGCAGGTCAAAGAGGCGCAGACCTCGGTTGTGGAGCGTTTCTGGCGTCCCGCGGGGTTTGCGAGCGCCGGCGAGCGCGTGGTCGAGGGCCAGCGCCTGATCCAATCAACGGCGGATATTCTATTGGGCTGGACGAGCGTCGAGAACCCGCTCGGCGAGCACCGCGACTACTACGTGCGACAGCTCTGGAACGGCAAGGGGTCGATTGACCTCGAGGGTATCGGCGTGGAGGGGTTGCGTTCGACGGCGCGCCTCTGCGCCTGGGCGCTTGCGCACGCGCACGCGCGCACGGGTGACGGTATTGCCATCGCGGCGTATACGGGCTACGGACTTCCCAAGAAAGAGCTGCGCGCCACGGAGGATGCATTTGCCGACGCGCTCGCCGACTTCGCTCATGCCTACGCTGATCAAAACGAGGCGGATTACCGCCTGTTCTGCGACCTGATTGCGGCGGGGGAGCTTCCCTGCGCCTCTGAGGGCGCGGCAAAATAGGGGCAGCAGACAGGGGCGGCAGACTCAGACCGTTTCCGGGAAACGGCTATCCGTCTAGATCGGCAAGCTCGCCGAGGTCGGCGAGGTCGAGCGCGCTTGCGTCCACAAGGGATTCCTCTGCCGCAGCCTGCCCGGCCTGCGTGGTGGGGATAGCCCCTGAGAGCTGCCCTTTGATGCTTTCGGCGCGCAGGCGGCAGAAGGTTTCGAGTGCGCTCACGCCTTCGAGGAACTCCTCATAGGTGACGTAGGCGGTGGCATCGTTTTGCACGTAGGGCGCGATGAGCTCGCGCGCCTGTGCAATCGTTTGCGTGAGGCGCCCGCTGTCCACGATGCCCTCGACCAACTCGCCGAGGTAGCCGTGGTAGCGCTCGCGGTAAGCGGGGTCTGCCATGAGGCGGTGGAAGAGCGGGCGCTCGGAGATGACCTCGCTTGCCGCCGGCTCATCGATGGGGAGGTTCACGTACGGCCCCGCTTCGTCGGGCAGCTCGGCGCGGCCGAGCGCATAGGTCCCAAAGGCAAGGTTATAGTCCCACGGGAGCATCGCTATGCGGCCGTCCTGCTCGTAGAGCAGGTAGTTGTGACCGGTCGAGCCCAGGTAGCTGTCGAGGTTTGCACAGAAGACCTGTGCGGCAAAGTAGCGCAGCGTCGTGTCCACATCGACCGCCTGCCCGAGGTTCTCGCCCGCATTGAGCTGTCGCAGCGCATCTATCAGGCGCCCTTGCGCCCCCGCATCGGAACGCACGAGGGCTTGGTCGAAGATGCCCGGGTAGAGCGCGGGGTCGTCGCCGATATAGCGCAGCGCCACGTCGTCGTTCTCATCCTCGAGCGAGCGGTAGTCGGGTTTGTAGAGCGCGCCGTGGGCGTCGCCCCATTGGCGCCGGGCGAAGGCGTCTTCGGGCTCCTCAACGGCAAGATAGAGACCGTGCGGCTCGCCGTTGACGGTAATGTTGGCAAAGCTCGATGCCGGGGCGGGCACGCCCATGTCGCGCATGAGGCCAAGCGCTACGTAGGTCTTGAGGTAGCTGTTGTCCTGGAAGGACGCGTCGAGCGACAGCTTGTCGAGTCCGTGGTAGGTGAGCCCGCTGTCGTAATGGTCGAACTCCACCTTCATGCTGAAGCGCGACAGGCCGCGCTTTGTCACGTGGCCGAGCGAGTTGTTGCCCTTGGCGCGCAGGCCCACGTCGGCGAAGTGCTCCCCGTCGATAGTCAGCGCCGCGCGCACGTATTGCTCAGCTCCGGCTGCCGCGACGAATCCGTCCCAGTCATCCACCTGTATATCGATCGCATGGACGCGGTCGGTGGTGAAAAGCCGCTCGAGGTAGTCGTCATGGCGCTCGGGCTCGACGACTCCCGTGCGCCCCGCCAGCCAGAGGCCTGCCACAAGGGCGATGCCCGCGGCGAGCGCGACGAGGCAGACGACGTCGAGGACGTGCTCGCGACGCATGATGCTATCCCTGGTAGTCGCCATTGTAGGAGACGAGCAGGGCCTCGCTGACCTCTTCGAGGGCGTTGAGATCCGTGACGATATCGGTCTTATCGTCGGCGAGGCGCACCTCGTAGGTAAGGTCGACGGCATCGCCCGTCACCTGCTTGGCCTTGAGGCTCTGTGCGCGCGTGCCCGCCTTGATGAGGCCGTCGACGGTGAGTTCCGCCTTGCCGTCCGCACAGCGGACCACGAGCAGGTAGGGACGGTCCGCACCGCCGCGACCCGAGAGGAGCAGCAGCACGAGTCCGATGAAGACGCAGCCGAATATGGCGAGGAAGAGAAGTCCTGCAGCGAGCACGATGCCCGTGGCGATGCTCCAGAAGAGAAAGACGATGTCGAGCGGCTCTTTCACCGGCGTGCGAAAGCGCACGATGGACAGGGCGCCCACCATGCCGAGCGAGAGGAGGACGTCGCTCGACACCGCCAGGATGACAAGCGTCGTCACCAGCGTGATCGCCACGAGGCACACGCCAAAGGTGGTCGAGTACATGATGCCCGTGGTCGTCTTGCGGTAGATGAGAAAGATGAACAGGCCGAGCGCGCAGGCGAGAAGCATCGCCACAATCATGTCGAGCATGGGCACGGCGTCCATGCGGTCGAGGAATGCAGAGGTGAAGATGTCGTTGAAGCCCATGGGGTCCTCGTTTCTGGTTGGGGGCGGCTAGTCATAGCGGCGTGCGAGCGCGTATTTGGACCACGCCGTCCGCGCGGTCGACGTGCTCACGGCGTCGGCGATCCAGTCGGGTAGGTAGGCGTCGTACTTTACCTCGACGACCGCCTCGCCGGGCGCAGCAGGGATCATGAGGGGGTCCTCGGCAAAGAAGTCGGCGGGACGGGCACAGACGCGCACCGCGGTATCGATGGTGACGCGGACATTGCCCGCGCGGTAGCGGAAGGCCTCGCGTTCGTAGATGACGACGGCCTTGGGTGCGAGCAGCCGACTTTTTGTGAGCTGGCAGAACTCGATGCCCACCGTCCCCGGTGCATCGTTTGTGTCGGAGAGCGCTTCAAGTAAGGCGGGCTCGATGACGCCGCCCTCGGCAAGAAGAAACGCCTGCGCGAGGTTGAGCGGCTCTTTGTGTTTCTGTCCGAGACCGTTTCGCTTCGTCTTCTTTTCGAGGTGTATCGGGCATCCGTTGGCACCGACGTCATTCCCGTAGGTGCGCAGGCGCCATTTGGCGCGGGTACTTACCCCCTCGTGCTTCTCGCGTAAGGCATCGTCAAAGGGGGTGTCGAAGTAGAGGCTCCGCACCGTGTAGCGGCCGTCCGGCCCGGCGTGCCCGTCCCTGGGGAGGAGCGCGCCGAGCCGGCGTGAGATGACGATCGCCTCGCCTGCCGGAATGCCGAATTTCAGCTCATGGCGATACCGGGGGCTCGCAAGGGTC
>CASELS010000055.1 GCA_949288855.1 uncultured Collinsella sp.
AGGATTTTGCTGAAAGCGGAGCCCTGCGGGAAGCGACAAGACAGGAAATTGAAGAGCTTCGGCAGCAGATGGAAGATTTTGGCGTCAGTTTAGGCGATGTGGCGGATAACTGCCCGAAACAGCGCCGCACCCTCGACGCCTGCCGGAAAGCGCTGAGCTATGCGCACGACCATACGGAGCTGATGGAAGAATTTCTGCGCACGAAGCGCCTGCCGTTGACCGCGCTTTCCGAGGGCAGCGGCGCCGAGCGAAAAACGCTGGAGCGGCACCGTAAATATTTGGTGGCGTTGCTGCTGATTCACACCAATGGCTATGAAATCATACGCGGACATATCAAACAGGTATTGAAAGGCGGTGAGGCGCAATGACCTATATTGTTTTGGAATGCCATCCTTCCTACGCGGTGCTTTTGGATGAAGAGGGTCGGTTCTGGAAAGCGGCGAATTTGCAATATTCCGTTGGGCAAACGGTTACGGACCCGTTTCTGATGCGCGAAACCCGGGAAAAACCAACCCCGGTCATGCGCCGCCTGGGCGCCGTGGTGATGGCTGCGGCGGCTTGCCTGTTGGTATTTTTCGGTTCCAGATATTACTACACCAATGTGCAAAGCTACACCTCCATTTATTTATCCATTAACCCTGAAGTGCAAATAGAGCTGAACCGGCAGGGAGAAGTGGTACGGCTGCACGGCGAAAACGCGGACGGCGAGGCGCTGCTTGCGGGATATGACGGCAGGGGAAAAGACAAGGTAACCGTGGCCGACGAGCTGATTGACAGGGCTATTGATATGGGCTTTTTGTCGGACGGCGGCGAGGTGTCCTTTTATATCGACGCCCCGGATGAGGCGATTTTCCGCGATTACGGCGTGGAGCTGCGTACCGCCATTACCGAGCATCTGGACGGCAAACGGAACGCCACAGCGGAAGACGCCCGCCTGGACCTCGTCAGAGATGGTGAGGCCGCCCACCTGGTGCACCAGCTCCTCGGCCTTGCGCGCAAACTCCTCGGTCAACGGGTGCACGCCGCTCTCGCCTTGGATGGGCTCGAACATGAATGCGCAGATCTCTTTGCCGTACTTCTCGAAGATGGCGGTGAGCTCGTCGATATCGTTGGGCGCACAGGCCACAAAGCCGCCCGGCAGCGGCGTGAAGCTCTCTTGGAGCCAGTCCTGCATCGTGGCAGCGATGGTCTCGAGCGTGCGCCCGTGAAAACCGCCCTTGAGACAGACGATGGTGTTGCCGCCGTTGCCCTGGCGCCGCGCATAAAGACGCGCGAGCTTCATGGAGCCCTCGTTGGCCTCCGCGCCGGAATTGGCAAAAAACGTTTTCCACACCTGCTCGCCCGGCGCCGGCGCAGCCGCCGCGGCGAAGCGCGCAACGTCCCCTGCATCGAGCGCCTCCACAAGCGCGCGGGCGCCTTCGATGTCGTTGTTAGCGAGCTTGGAGAGCAGCGCCGCGACTTCGCCGCGATGCTCGGTATAGAAATAGTTGGAGATCGACGTCAGCTTCTCCGCCTGACTCGCGATGGCGCGCGTGACCGCCGGATGGGCGTGACCGAGCGAGCACACGCCAATGCCAGCAAGAAAGTCGAGGTAGGTCTTGCCCGCGTCATCGGTGAGCGTCATGCCCGACCCCGCCACAAACTCCACCGGCAAGCGCCCGTAGGTGTGCATGATATACGCGTCGTCAAGTGCCTTTTGCTGCTCGAATGCCATGGTTGAGCTCCTTGTGGGATGTGAATCGTTACTGGACGCCGCCGGCCGCCGCATCGATGTTTTCTGCCAGGCGCGACGCAAACGTACCGAGGGGGTGCGGGTGCTGATCGAACTCGTACGCTTCCTGCGTCGAGTGAATCACCGTGCCCACGCCCGCATCGGTAAGAAGCTCCAACAGAAGCGCGTGCGGCGTCGTGCCGTTGATGATGTGCGCGCGGAAGACGCCGCCCTTGAGTGCCTCGACGCATGATTGCAGCTTGGGAATCATGCCCTTGGCGAGGGCGCCGCCCGCAAGCATGGCCTCGCACTCCTCGAGCGTAAGGTTGGAGATGAGGGAGTCCTTGTCAGAGAAGTCCTCGTACAGACCGTCCACGTCGGTCAAAAAGATCGCCTTGTGCGCATGGACCGCCGCGGCGATGGCTCCCGCCGCCACGTCGGCGTTGATGTTGTAGAAACCACCGTCCTCCCCCTGCGCGACCGTTGCGACCACGGGGATGTACTCGCTCGCCATAACGCTTGTGAGGTAGTCTGCATTGACGCGCACAATTTTGCCCACACGGCCGAGGTCGGGGTCGAGCGTCTCGGCGATGATGGTGCCCGCATCGGTGCCCGCCACGCCCACAGCAACACTGCCGTGGCGGTTGAGCGCCGCGACGAGCTCCTGGTTCACCTTGCCCACAAGCACCTCGCGCACGATCTCCATCACCTCGGGCGTGGTCACGCGCTGCCCGCCCTTGAACTCGACGGGCAGGTCGTAATGGCTGAGAGCCTCGTTGATATCGGCACCGCCGCCATGCACGATCACGATGTTGGCGCCGATGATCTTGAGGAGCAGGATGTCGCCCATAACGTCGGCGCGCAGCTGCTCGTCGACCATGGCGGCACCGCCGTATTTGATGACGATGGTCTTGCCGGTGAGGTTCTTGATCCAGGGAAGCGCCTCAAAGAGGAGCTTCGCGGTCTGTTCGTTTGAGATGGATGAGCGGCGGTCGCGCGCGTACTTCATATAGAACTCTCCCGTCGGTTGGAAGGGATGGCCTGGCAGAGCGGTTGTACTGTCCATGGAGCCTCCTTGCGCCTACGTGCGGTAGTCGCCGTTGATGGTCACGTAATCGTGGGTGAGGTCGCAGGTCCAAACCTTCGCCGAGCCCGTGCCGGCGCCGAGGTCAGCTGTGATGACGATCTCGGGCGCCTCGAAGCGGCGGAGTGCCTCGTCCTCATCAAACGGAACGGTGAGGCCCTCCCGGCAGACGGGAATGCCCATGATGTCGATGGCAACCTGGTCCTGCGAGAAGTGAGCGCCGCTTTTACCGAGCGCCGCGGCAACGCGCCCCCAGTTGCAGTCGCGTCCGGCGATGGCGCACTTGACAAGCGGCGAGTTTGCCACGGTGCGGGCGGCGAGGTCGGCCTCGGCGTCGTCCGCCGCGCCCGTCACGTTTACCGTCACAAGACGCGAAGCCCCCTCGCCGTCGGCGGCAATGGCGCGCGCAAGCGCCTCGCAGACCACCTGGAGCGCCCGGCCGAGCTCCTCGGCAGCAAGGGATGCCGGGTCGATTGCGCCCGCACCCTCCGGGGCGGCCGCACCCGAAGCGAAGGCGACGCAGGTATCGTTGGTAGAGGTATCGGAGTCGACCGTGACGCGGTTGAAGCTCTTGTTCACCGCATCGGCCAAAAGCTCGTACAGGTGCTCCGGCGCCACGGGCGCATCGGTGGTGATGCAGGCAATCATGGTCGCCATGTTGGGCATAATCATGCCCGAGCCCTTGCACATACCGCCCACGGTAAAGGTGACGCCCTCCCATGCGGGGTCGGCGGAGGCAAAGGTGACGGCGTACTCCTTGGGGTGGGTGTCGGTTGTCATGATGGCGCGTGCGGCATCCGCCCCACCCGCGGCCGCGAGCGCATCCGCCGCAGCGGGAACGCCCCGCTCAAAGGGGTCGAGTACAAGAAGCTGCCCGATGACGCCCGTGGACGCCACGAGCACCTCCTTAGGTTCGCAGGCGAGCACCTGAGAAACGATCTCGCAGGTGGCGCGCGCGGTCTTAATACCCTCAGCGCCGGTCGCCGCGTTGGCGTTGCCGGAGTTCACCGCGAGGGCACGCGCGTAGCCGTACCCAACACCGCCGAGATTCTCGCGACTCACCGTAACCGGGGCCGCGCAGAAGCGGTTCTGCGTGAAGACGCCTGCGGCTGCGACCGGCTCATCGGCCGCAACGAGGGCAAAATCGAGGCGCTCGGGATTCTTGCGAAAGCCCGCATGAACGCCGGCGGCGGAAAAGCCGCGCGCACTCGTAACGCCACCGTTGGGAATACCGCGCAAGCGCAGGTCGAAAGCCTCAAGATCCATCTGGTCCCTCCTTTGCCCTACACCGGCAGGGCGCTCGTGGGCAGGCCCGCGCTCTCGGCAAGGCCACATACGATGTTGGCACACTGCACGGCCTGGCCGGCGGCGCCCTTGCAGAGATTATCTATCGCGCCCATGGCAACGAGCACGCCCGTGCGCGCATCGAGCGCAAGGCCGATCTGGCACACGTTGGACCCCACAACCGAAGCGGTCTGCGGGCAGGCGCCCGCATCGAGCACCTGCACAAACGGTCGTCCCGCGTAAAACGCGCGGTAGCGCTCGACGATGTCCGCAGCGGTAAGGTCCGCCGCAGCGTCTTTGGCAAGAACCATCGTCACTGTGGAGAGCAGGCCACGGCGCAACGGCGCCAGATGAGGCGTGAAGACGACACACCCTGGAGCAGCGAGAATCTGCTCAATCTCGGGCGTGTGGCGGTGGCGGCAGACGTTATAGGCCTCGAGGTTCTCGTCCGCATGGCAGAAGTGCGTGCGTGCGCCGGGCGTCTTGCCCGCCCCGGTCACGCCCGAGATGGCATCGACCACAATCGGCGCGGCAGCATCGACGAGTCCCATCCTCAGCGCCGGGGCGGCGGCAAGGGAGGTTGCCGTGGGGTAGCACCCCGCGCAGGCCACGAGCTGGGCCTCGCCCTTGGCATGGCCCTCCGCCGCGCGCGCGAGCCCCTCGGCAAACAGCTCCGGCAGGCCGAAGGCGCGCGTGGCGAGGAGCTCCGGCGAGGTGTGGGCGGCGGCGTACCACTGCTCAAAGACCGCCGGATCGTCGAGGCGGTAATCGGCCGAAAGGTCGATGACCGTCACGCCCTGCGCCAAAAGACCGGGGGCCTGCGCCAAGGCCGCCGTGTGCGGGACGGCCAGAAAGACGACGTCGCAGGTTGCAAGCGCCGGGTTGTCATGCGAGGTGAACACGAGGTCGCTTACGCCGGTGAAGGCGGGGTAGGCCGCGGCAAGCGGCGTGCCCGCATCGGCGTTAGACGTGATGACGGCAAGCTCGAACTCGGGATGAGCGATAAGCAGTCGGACGAGCTCGATTCCGGCATAGCCCGCTGCTCCGACGACTCCCACGCGATACGTCATCTCACTCATCTCCTTTTGCATCATGTTGGTCAAATAATGCGTTATTTTGCATAACAATAGGCCAACTATTGAGGTGAGTGAAAGAATAGCACGATGCCATACGGATTGACAGACCGCCGGGGCGTGTCACCGTTTCGCAACAAGCCCGACACGGTCACGGCAAACCGCACCCTGTCGTACCGAGCCCCACAAGCGCAAGAGACGCGCGCTAGATGAGGCCAAAGTGGGCGAGCCCCGCAGGCACGCCGTCGTCTGCCGCGGAAAGGGTCACGTAGTCCGCCGCAGCCTTCACGCTCGGCAGGGCGTTGCCCATGGCGACGAAGGTCTCCACCGCGCCTGCCATGGAGAGGTCGTTCTCCGAGTCACCGAAGGCAAACGTCTGCGCGCGACCGTGCCCGATGAAGTCGAGCGCCGCCGCGATGCCCGAGCCTTTGTCGACGCCCTTGAGGGAAAACTCAAAGCATCCGCCCTGCAGGTCGCAGACGGTATAGTGCTCCCGCATGAACGGCAGGACCGGCTCGAGCGCCTCGAAGGCAACACCGTTGGTGCAGATCTTCTGGATGCGCACGGCGGGCACATCAGCGCTGCCGTCGAGGTAGGCCCCCAGCTCTCGCGCATCGCGCGCGGCGAGCGACCCGGCAAAGCGCACCGGGGCACCCGTGGGATGGAGCTCGACGGAGCGCGTGTCGCTCTCAAAGGTGGCGTCGAGATGCGCCTCCGCAAAACGGGCGGCGGTCTCCTCCACCAGGTCGCGCGGCAGATAGACGTTGCGCACCACGGTATCGCCCACGCTCACGAATGCGCCGGCCGCGGCCACGATGCCCGTGGGCTCAAGCGCCAGAAGCGAGGGCATCACAAAGGGCATGGGACGGCCCGTGCAGATGAAGATGGCGTTGCTGCGTTCACGCATGCGGCGAAACGCATCGGCAACGCCCGCAGAGGGCTTGATCTCAGTTGCGGCGTTGACCGACTCGTCGGTGCGTTTCTTCATCCGTTGGAAGTCGCGCCATACGAGTGTGCCGTCCACGTCAAAAAACGCCGCCGCGCCAAAGTCGGATGCCTGCGCGGCCTGAGTCGCCTGAGCGGTCATCTGGTCTCCCTAAATCAGTCCGAAGTGGGCAAGTGCCGATACAACACCGTCGTCGCGCACGTCGTCGGTCACGTAATCAGCCGCCGCCTTCACGCCCGGCAAGGCGTTGCCCATAGCGACGAAGGTCTCCACCGCGCGCGCCATGGAAAGATCGTTTTCCGAGTCGCCGAAGGCAAAGGTGCGCGCACGGCCGTGGCCGAGGTGGTCGAGCACGTCGGTGATGGCACGGCCCTTGTCGATATCGATGGGCGAGAACTCGTACGTATCGAACTGCATGTCGTCGATTCTGAAGCGCCCCTCAAAAAACGGGCGGATGCGGGCGAGCAGCTCGGGCGAAAGCTCACTTGTGGCGATCTTTGAGAAGCGGTAGCCCTCCGATGCGCGGACGAGCTCGTCAGGGGTACGGACCGTAATCGCGCCGGGGAAGAAGCAGGCGCCGTCGCTCGCGTAGAGTGCCACATCGCCCTCGTTGCTCTCGAGCGTCACATCGATCCCCTCGCGCCAGAGATACGCCGCCGCCTCGAGCGCGGTATCACGTGGGATGCGCAGGTCGCGGATGACGGTATCGCCCACACAGGCATACGCACCCGCTTGGCAGATGAAGCCGTCGGGGGCAAGCTCGTGCAGAGGCTCGTTGATGAGAAAGTACGGGCGGCCCGTGCAGATAAAGACCGCGTGCCCCTGCGCCCGCAGCCGCGCGATGGCGCTATAGACCGCCTGCGTGGGGCGCTCGGTGCCCATCTTTTCGTGGACTTCTGCCTCAGTCATCGAGGCGATATCGCCGGGCGCCTCATCGCGCCACATGAGCGTGCCGTCCACATCGAAAAACGTCACGGCGCGCGCCGGGGTTGCCGCACCTTGGATCACGTTCTCGTCCACGCTGCCCCCTAGATAAGCCCAAAGTGCGCGAGCGCAGACACAATACCGTCGTCGCGCACATGATCGGTCACGTAATCGGCAGTGTCCTTCACATGCGGCAGGGCGTTGCCCATCGCCACGAAGGTCTCCACGGCACCCGCCATGGGAAGATCGTTCTCTGAGTCACCGAAGGCGAAGGTCTGCGCGCGGCCGCGCCCCAGATAGTCGAGCACGGTCCCGATGGCCGCGCCCTTATCCAGGCCCTTGAGGGCGACCTCGTACACGCCAAACTGCATGTCGCTTACGGTGAAGTGCTCGGTGAGGTAGGGCATGATGCGCGCGATGCGCTCAGCGGGAACGCTGTGCGTGCTGAACTTGTTGACGTTGAGCTTAGGCGCCTCAGCGGCAAACTCATCGAGGCTGCGCACGGTAAGGCTGCCCGGGTACGGGCAGACACCGCCCGTGGGATAGAGGCCGACGAGCCGCTCGTTGCTCTCGACATCGACGTCGATGCCTGCCTCAAAGAACAGGCGCGCCGTCTCCATGACCGCATCGGCGGGAATATGCTCCTCGTGCACGACGGTATCACCCACGCGCACGTACGAACCCGCGCCGCAGATGACGCCCGTGGGATTGAGCGCGCGCAGACCCGGCGTGATCATGTAGTAGGGTCTACCGGTGCAAATGAAGGTGGCGTGGCCTCGCTCGCTCATGCGCGAAAAGGCATCCGCAACGCCCTCGCTCGGGCGCTCGTTTGCAAAGTAATCCGCAAACGCGGCTGCCTCATCCTCGTACGCCGTAGGGTCGTCATCGCTCCAAACAAGCGTCCCGTCAACGTCGAAAAAGGTTACCGCGCCGTGCTCGTCGAGCATCGAATCCTCCCCTGGTTTCCCAACTGCCAGACAGCTCGATATTGTAATAGCCCCACGTAAGAAAATAGCAGGCAAAAACTGCCTCTTAAACACTCTGCGCAAGCTCCATATCCTGTGTGTCAGACACATTTCCTGCGAGATGCTGCTGCCACATTTCGGCGAGATGCGGGTGCTACACTGTGCAGCGAACACGAGCACGCCATCACAGATAGGAGACGCCCATGAATGAAGAAAGACTCACCCGCGTACGTGAGAACCTGAGGACGCGCGGACTTGGGCAGCTTCTTCTTACCGATCCGCTCTCTATCTGGTGGCTTTGCGGCTACTACACCGAGCCCTACGAGCGCTTCTTTGCGCTGTACGTGCCGCTTGAGGGCGCGCCCACCATCTTTGTGAATCGCCTCTTCCCCGACGCGAGCGCAACCGGGGCGCAGGTGGTGAGCTTCTCGGACACCGATAACCCCGTGCCGCTCGTCGCCAGCGTGTGTGCGAGCGACCAGCCCCTCGGCGTGGACAAGGAGCTTGCGGCGCGCTGGCTCGTGCCGCTTATGCAGGCGGGGGCGGCGAGCGGCTTTGTAGTTGCCTCCGACGCCGTGGATAACGCCCGCTCGATCAAGGACGCGCGCGAGCGCGAGCTCATGCGAGCTGCCTCCGCAACGAACGACAAGGCCATGGGCTGGCTCGTCGAACAGGTACGACCCGGTGTTACCGAGCAATCCATCGCGGAGGGACTCCTTGGCGAGTACCGCCGGCTAGGGGCGAGCGACCACTCCTTCTCCCCCATCGTGAGCTTTGGCGCCAACGCCGCCGATCCGCACCACGAGCCGGATGAGACCGTTCTTGCCGCCGGTGACATGGTGCTCTTTGACGTGGGCTGTAAGCAGGACTGGTACTGCTCGGACATGACCCGCACGTTCTTTACTGCCGAGCCAACCGCCCACCAGCGCGCCGTCTACGACGCGGTGCGCCGTGCCAACGAGGCGGCCGAGGCCATCGTGCGCCCAGGCGTCACGTTTGCGGAGATCGATCTTACCGCACGCCGCATCATCGAAGACGCTGGCTGGGGCCCTGCCTTCAACCACCGTCTGGGGCACCAGATCGGCCTTCAGGACCACGAGCCGGGCGACGTATCCGCCACGCACGACGAACCCGTGCAACCGGGCATGTGCTTTTCCATCGAGCCGGGCATCTACCTGCCGGGCGATATGGGCGTGCGCATCGAGGACCTCGTCATTGTGACTGAGAACGGCTGTGAGGTGCTGAACAGCTATCCGAAGGATATCCGAGTTCTGTAGCCTCACGGGGGCCCTGAGGGTTGCCCCGGGAAACGTCCTCGCCGCGTAGCGGCTGCGGAATGTTTCCCGGGGCAACCCTCAGGGCCCCTGCGGAGGCTAGTGAAACCGGCAGCGCCCTGTGTATCTGAATCAAGCGTCCCGGTGTTAGAGCTCTACCGCTCGTTCGCTACCGTCGATGTCGCAGAAGCGGGCACGACCGTGGCGCACGCTAAAGAACGCCAGACGCCCGTCGCGCGCTGAATCGTGGTGCTCGCCGATGCCGAGCATATGGCGGAAACCCTCCTCACGCACGCGCTCGCTCACGTTCGCATCGTCCGCCAAATCGGCCTCGCCCGTGACCACAATCCAGTACGCTCCCGGCTTCCAGCCCGAGAGCTCGAACTTGGGATGCGCCGCGAGCTCGCTCCATACGTCTTTGTCGCGCGAGGTGCAGAACCAGAGCTTCCCGCCGTCGACCATGGCAAACGAGAACGGCCGCACGCGCGGCTGCGTGGGGTCTGCCTCGTCGATGGTCGCCAGATACCAAGCGGGAATAGAGGTCAGATAGCGTTCGATCTCGTCCATAGGTGCCTCCTGCCCCTTACAGTTCAACCGGCTGCCACGCGTCGTGGTTGCAAATCCACGCCTCGGGCGCCTCGACGCTAAAGAACGCGAGCACAGGATCGTCCGCACCGTCGTAGTGCTCGCCTAAACCCTCGAGGTGACGCCAGCCTGCCTCGCGCACCGTCGTGCTTGGTTGACCTGTGAGGCCCGCGCGGCCGCGGAGGATGAGCCAACCGTGGCCAGGCCACCACGCGGTCGCCTCAAAGAGCGGGTTTTGGACGAGCTCCTCCCACACGTCTTTGGTGGTGGCGGTGCAAAACCAGAGCTTGCCGTCCTCGAGCGCCGCAAACGAGAACGGGCGCACATGAGGCTGGTTGTCGACGCTCGTCGCAAGGTACCAAGCCGGAATGGAGGTGAGGTAGGTGAGCACAAGCTCGAGCCCTTGGGGAGAGGTCGAGGGGGCATCGGGCGCACAGGCGCCGTCGATACCGGAGTTGTTCGACTTGTTCTCAAGCATGGAACTTCCTTTCATTTCGAGCATACCGGCCCAAATTCGCACCTACAGGGATGTGAGCGCACTCACCGCCACCACCGCGACGGCAAGCGCGACCAGACACGCCGCGGCGCCGGCGTCACGCGCGGCAAAGCGCAGGGGATGCATGCGCGTGCGGCCCTGCTCGCCGTGGTAGCAGCGCGCATCCATGGCGGCGGAGAGCGTCTCGGCATGGCGGAAGATGCTGGCAAACAGCGGTATGGAAACCGACGAGAGCATGCGCACGCCCCCTAAGGGCCCGCCAGCAAGACGTGCCCCGCGACTCACCTGCGCACGGTAAGTCTGCGTGAGCTCTGTTGAGAACTGCGGCATGAAACGCAGCGCAATGCCGAGCATCATGCCAATCTCGTGCGCCGGCACGCCAAAGCGCGCAAGCGGCGCAAGCAGGCGCTCCACCGCATGGGTGAGGTCGAGCGTTTGCGTGGTCATGGTCACAAGACTCATCGCGCACATCATGATAACCATGCGTACCGAGATGAAGGCAAAGGAGGAGAGGCTCCCCTCGCTGACGGCAAGGGGTCCGAGCTTGACGAGGACGGCACCGCTGTGGTCGGTGAACAGGTTGAGGATGCCCACGACCACAACGATGCCGAGGAGCGGCGCCACCGAGCGAACGGCGCGGCCGGCGGGTACGCGGGCAAGCAGATAGAGTGCCACGACAAACAGCGCCGGAGGCACGAGCGCCGAGGCGGTGCGCGCAAGAAGCGTGATGATGAGAAACGCGATGCCGCCCAGCAGCTTCACGCGAGGATCGAGCCGGTAGAGCACCCCGTCGCCAGGATAGTAGCTGCCAAAGGAGAAGGTACCCATTACGACCTCACCCCCTTGAGGGCGCAGAGGGCGCCAGCGAGCTCGTCCACCGTGAGAAAGACATCCTCGCCCACCGG
>CASELS010000056.1 GCA_949288855.1 uncultured Collinsella sp.
CAACGGTGCCATCCATGTGATGCTACCTGCCGGCAGAAGGCGCTATTTAGGCGGTAAGCGGTGCCAGTCTTTTCCAACCGGTTACCATGGCATGCTATGCCCCGACTTGCTCTTCGCCCCCTCATACTGGTATGCGTTATATTCTGTGCGTCGTGGCCACAAGGCATCGGCGCTGCCGTTTGGAAAGAGAGAAAGCGTATGGGTATCGATATGAAGCAGGCCATTTCGCGCCGTCAGTTTGCCGCTGGTACACTCGCCGCGAGCGCACTCGCCACGCTGGCGGGGTGCAGTGGAGGGACCGGCGCCGGCTCAGCACCTTCGGGTTCCTCGTCTTCTGACAAAGTATTTCGCTGTTATCTCAGCGAGCCTGCCTATATCGACCCCAACAATGCGCAGGAGACGCAGGGTGTCCTGGTGGTGCACGCGCTCTTCGATCCGCTCGTAACTTGGGATTGGGCTACCAATGCCGCCGTTCCGCTTGCCGCTGCCGACCTGCCCTCCATATCCGAGGACGGCCTCACCTATACCTTCAAGCTGCGTGAGGGCATGACATTCCATAACGGTGATCCGGTGGATGCGGAGTCGTTCCGCCGCGGTTGGGAGCGACTCGCTGACCCCAACCTCGCCACTCCCTCAGAGATTGGCTACCATCTCTCGCCGGTTTTGGGCTACGCGGAGATGGCTGCGGGCGAGGCGACGTCTATGGCTGGTCTTGCCTGTCCAGACGAGCTCACCTTTCAGGTGACGCTCACCGCACCTATGGCGGACTTCCTCGCCGTGTGCTGCCACCCGGGCCTTTCTCCTGTTCCTCAGGCGGCGCTCGATGACCAGGCATCCTTCCTCGAGGCGCCTATTGGCAACGGTCCCTTCATGATGGACGGTGCTTGGCAGCACAACCAGTACATCAACCTTGTGCGGTTTGACGACTACTATGGCGAGGCGCCGGCGATCGAGGGCATCTACTTCGACATCAAGGCGGACCCCGATACCGCCTTTAGCGAGTTTGAGGCAGGGGATGTGGACTTTGCACCCATTCCGACTGGGCGCATTCAGGACACCATTGATGCCTACGGCAAGTCAGAGGACGGCTACACGGCGGAGAGCGGTAAGCAGGTGCTCACGGGCAGTCAGGCGAATACGTACTTCATCACTCTCAACATCAGCGATCCGATCCTCTCGGACGTGAACGTACGTCGCGCTCTGTCGCTTGCCATCAACCGCCAGAACATTGTCAACACGCTCTATGAGGGTACACGTGCGGTGGCAACCTCTATTTTCCCACCGGTGATCGACGACGACCCCGAGGACGCTTGGGAGTACTGCACCTACGACGCCGAGCGTGCAGGGCAGTTGCTCGATGAGGCGGGCTATCCGGCGGATGAGAACGGCAAGCGCGACCTTACGCTCACGCTGAGCTACGACGGCGGGCGCGGGCACGAGGACATCATGTCTTCCATTCAGGCGGACCTTGCCAGCATTGGTGTTACGATCGAGCAGGAGTCGCTCGAGTGGGCGGCGCTGCTTCCGCGTCTGGGCGATGCTCAGTTCCAGATGGGGCGCAGTGGTTGGACAGCCGACTATCCCACGATGGACAACTTCCTCTACCCGAATTTCTACAGCACGGCGAATGACAACTCATCCACGTTCAACAATCCCGACATCGATGCCGCTCTCGATGCGGCGCGTCGGATTACCGATGATGAGGAACGCAAGGTGGCGTATCGTCAGATTTGTCACGCTATCGGGCAGGACGTACCGGTAATTCCGATCATGCATGCTGCCCATAATAATGTGGTCTCGGAGCGCGTGGAATCGTTCATGTTCGACGCGCAGCTGCTCGGCGATTTCAAGCACGCTAAGATCGCGTAGCTGCCCGCGCGGCACTCTCTGCCACGAGCGCCTGGAAGAACCGGTTCATAGGAGCCGTGGTGCCAAAGTATTCCGGATGCCACTGCACCGCCACAATCGGGCTGCCATCTTTTGCCTCTACGCCCTCGACTATGCCGTCGGGGGCGTAGGCCGTGGCGCAGAGCTCGGGTGCAACGTTGCGTGCCGCCTGATGATGGAGCGAGTTCACAGCGAGGCTCTCGGCATCGAAAATGCGCGCGAGTTGAGAACCTTCAGCGAATGTGACCGTATGGCAGAGTCGCTCGCCATCGTAGTCGCCCTCGGGTGTATGGGCATTGTGCTCGCACAGGGCCCCGCCGTTTTGCGGAGTGAAATCACGTGGCAGATCCTCGTAGAGCGTGCCGCCAAAGAAAGCGTTTAAGACCTGCAGACCGCGGCAGATGCCATAGATGGGCAGACCGTGAGAGATGGCGTAGGCAACAAGGCGCCACTCGACCGCATCGCGCAGCGGCGTGATTTCCGATTCGCTGTCCGTCTCGGGCATGTTGATGCAGGCTGAATCGGACGCTTCCCCACGGGTGTCGTCTCGGCGCGGGATGCTCCAGCGCGCGGGATCCACGTCGTGACCGCCCGTGAGCAGCACGCCGTCGAGAAGGGGAAAGAGCTGTGTGTAGGTGGTCTCGTCCTCGGTGAGGGGCAAGATGAACGGCGCGCCACCCGCGGCAATAACCGCGTCGGCATAGTTGCAGGCAAGACGTATGTCGCCCGCAGCGGGTAGGTGCGTAGGTGCGATGCCGATGATGGGGCGTGCGTGCATGGGGTTCCTTCTTGTCGAGCCTTCTCGCTGCGGACATTGGTGAAGCCGCAGCACGGTGGTGTTCTTGAGAGATTATATGCCGGACGACGCCTGTATTCACGACGGGCAAGGCCGCCGGGCGTGCTAGAGGCTTGCGAGGTAGTGGTCCGTCTCGGTATGGGAGCGAAAGGTAAAGAGCCTAACGCCTGCGGGGCGACCGTTGAGGAGGGAGCGCAGGAGCGGCGCCTGCTCCTTGGGAAAGCGCTTGATATAGGCCGCAAACTCCGAATCTAGCTCGTCCTCCTGCCATGGGAGATCCTCACGGGGGAGACCGATACGAGCCGCCGCCCCTGCAAGACAATCCTCGACGGGAAGGTCAAGGAAAAAGACGGTGTCTGCGTGCCTGAGTCTCTGCTCGAGCGTGTGCAGGTAGTTGCCGTCGATTATCCAGTGCTCGTGGGCGAGCGCTTTTGCCAGACGCGTCTCGAACACATCGCGTTCGACATGGCTACCGTCCGGGAGGTGCCACATCATATCCAGATACACAAGGGGCAGGTTCAGCTTGTCGCGCAGGGCGCGCGCGAAGGTGCTCTTGCCGGCACCGGGACAGCCTACGACAAGGACACGTGAGATGGATTGCCGCGGCACGGAATGCCTCCTGCAGTGTCATGACGTTGCGTTTTGCTTATTCTGGCATACTGGGACCGATGGAGCGTACAGCGCAGGAGGCCGAGATGAATGTGCGGCGGGATGAGAGGATGAACGAGCGAGCAAGTTGCCGCGAAGGAGCGGCGACGCCCTCGGGCGCATCCTACACCGACCTCAACGCACGCATCATTGACGCGTGGGTCGAGGACGGCTGGGAGTGGGGAATCCCCATCGATCACGAGCGCTACGCGGCGGCGGTTGCAGGCGACTGGTCCATGCTCCTCACACCCACGCGCCCGGTACCGCGTGACTGGCTCTTTGCCGATATGCGCGGGCGGCGCGTGCTGGGCCTCGCCGCGGGCGGCGGGCAGCAGATGCCAATCTTTGCGGCGATGGGAGCCGTGTGCACGGTGCTCGACTACTCCGAGCGCCAGATTGCCTCGGAGGGGCTCGTCGCCGAGCGCGAGGGATATGAGATCCGGGCGATCCGCGCCGACATGACGCGGCCCCTGCCCTTCGCGGATGGCGAGTTCGACCTTATCTTCCACCCGGTCTCCAACTGCTACGTCGAGGACGTCGGTGCTATCTGGCGCGAGTGCGCGCGCGTGCTGCGGCCGGGCGGACGCCTGCTTGCGGGCCTCGACAACGGCGTCAACTACATCGTCGACGATGATGAAGAGCGCATCGTGCGAGGGCTTCCCTTCAATCCGCTCAAGAATCCCGGTCTGATTCCCGCCGAGGAGCTCGAAGAGTGGGGCATGCAGTTCTCGCACACGATCGACGAGCAGATTCGCGGGCAGATTCAGGCGGGTCTCTCGCTCATCGACCTGTATGAAGACACCAACGGGGGAGAGAGCCGGCTGCACAAGCTCGGCATCCCGACGTTTTGGGCGACCTGTGCGGAGAAACCGGCAGACGCATGAGCGTAGCTGATGGAGCGGCTTGGCCTGATGGGGCAACCTGACCGCGAGCCCCGTTGAAGAGAATTGTGTACGGTGAAATTAATTGTGTACGGTGAAACTTGAAAGGCGCAGATCAAGCAAAACAAGTTTTCCCAGTTGAGCGACTTAGTTTAGGAAAAAGCTCGGAAATCCTTGTCAAAATCTGCCCAGTTTCACAGTACACAATTTTTCTGTGCGCACATTTTTCGGATGCCGTTGCGCCCCCCGCCGCTAGCAGGGGACGCGGTAGGGGAACATGCCCTCGGGGAGGCCATCGAAATCGCTGCCGCTGCGCCAGTGCTCCGCGGCGCGTTTGAGACCGAGGTGGTCGTAGAAGCCCCAGTCGCAGTCGGTATCGGTAAAGAGAAATGCGCCCGGCGCTCCCGCCTCGCCCAGGCGCTCGGACGCGCGCGTGATGAGGGCACGGCCGATGCCGAGGCCGCGGGCGCGGGACCCGATGGCGAGAAGGACGATCTCCGCTTCGTGCGCGATGCCGGCATCTGCGATGAGGGCCTTGTTGACGGCATAGCTCGCATCGAGGTAGGCGCGGTAGCGCGCCGCTGCGGCGGAATCGGTCTTCTGCAGGCGCAGCTCGACCTCGTCGCGCAGCTCTCCCCAGCGCGCAAAGCTCCCGTTACCCCGGTCCGCACCGATGTTTGCGCAGCAGATGCCCGCGGCTTCGCCATCCACCTCGGCAACGATTGCGAAGGTGGACCAGCTCAGGCAGTCGAGCACGTCATGCAGCGCCTCAAGAGAGGCGTACTCCTCGGTAGGGGTATCTGTGTGCCAGAGGCCGCGAAGGACCTCGGCAAGCGCGGGCAGATCCGATTCATCGACGGGACGATAGACAACTGAGTGCTCGGCCGCCGGCGCGCCTTCTTGCGACCGCATGTAGAGCAGCGGATAGGGGCGGCCCTCCTCGTCGAGGTCGGTGCGCTTATAGGTTGCAAATCCCATGTGCTCGTAGAAGCCCACGGCCTGCGGGTTCTGCTCGTTCACGGTGAGCTCTCTCACGCCGAGGCGCTCGATGCCGTATGTGAGGAGCTGCCGCCCCATACCCTGCCCGCGCACGGCGGGATCGAGGAAAAGCATCTCGAGGCGCCCCGCCTCCACACCCATGAAGCCCACGGGCACGCCGTTTTGCTCGGCTACGACAAGCTTGTCCACGCTGCCGATGGCCTGCGGGACGAAGGGCTTGATCTCGGTTACTTCCGCCTCGGAAAGAAACGTATGTGTGGCGAGCACGGAGCGCTCCCATACGGAAACGAGCTGTGCGACGAGCTCCGGCGTGCGGTTCGTGACGGGAAGAATCTGGGTGTCATCGACAGGCATGGGGCTCCTCGGGCGGCGGTTGACATTGACCGCGCCACAGCATAACGCAGCCGTCGCGCGCAGGGCAAACGACCGCGCTGTGATAGTGCGAGCCAGTTAGCTTATGAGCTCGATGCCCACGTCGTAAAGATCTCCCTCTACGGCGTCGGCAAGCCATTGCGCGACAGATATCTGCGCCTCGCCGAGGGGGAGAAAGGCCGCCGCTGTGGGGATGATGGTGTGTTGGGTGAGGTCGCGTGGGTCGTCGTACCAGGGAAGATCGTCCCAGATGAAGGCGCGCACGTTCGCATGCTCCCTGAGTAGCGGTACCTCCCCGCCGAGCATCTGTTGGAATTCGTCTGCCTGCGCCTCGTCCACCTCCATTATCCCGTCGTCGAGGTAGTTTTGCAGCTTCGCCAGGTCGCCGTCGCGCGTGGAACAGGTGAACAGGATGTTTACCGTATCGCCCCATGTTCCGCGCAATGCCGTGAGGCTGTCGAGCACGATGTTGTCCGTTGCAAGACGCTCGGTGATTTTCGCCGGTGCTGCCCACACGTTCTTGGCAACATCTGGCCAAGCATCGTAGGTAAGCAGCGCCCCATCTACGAGTACGGTCTTGCTAGCGGCATCGGGAAAGTAGCTGCCAAAGACGTCCTCCGCAAGAAGTGCCGCTCCAAAACCGCCCGCGCTGTAGCCGGTCACCACCACGGCTTCGGTACCGCCGAGGTCTATCCTCCCCCTTATAAGATCCATGGCTGTACGGAAATTGGTGTAGCCATGGTGGTATAGCGTTCGCTGTTGCCCGTCCTGGTCGGTATAGGGGAAATCCCCGGTCCCCACGTGAAAGTCGCCCGTGGCATAGGGGAAGGCGATGACAGTCCAGTCGGCAAAGGGGCTCCCCTCGATATCGCTCGCGATGCCTCCCATGTTCATCGTGAGGTTGGCGAGCGCGTCGATGCCAATTTCACTTTTGTTGTAGAAGTCGCCTGCCGCGGTTTCCTCGTTAATGCTCACGCCGCCGCCGGCGAGGTAGATGAGCACGCGCTTGGCGCTACCTTGCTTGTAAAGCGCCCGGTACGGGCTTCCGTCCGAGCAGACCATCTGCGGGCTGGAGACGCGATACCACTTGTCCTGCGTGGGGTTGCTGTCGAGCTCTGGATATTGCAGGACGAAGAAGTAGATGAGGCCGATGGCAAGGGCGAGCACAATCAAAATGACGCCGAGGATTTTGCCGATGGAGGTAAGAACGCGCGGCATGATGCCATCCTTTACACTAGACTGTAATCGATGAGACAAATGTATCAGCAAAAGGATGACAAGACATGAGCGCAGGCAAAATGGGACAGACTGGCGTATCTGTATCGGCGGCGAGTAACGAGGCACGCAACGCCTATGTGGTCGAGCAGATCACCACTACGCTCATCGCTCTGCTCGAAGAGCGGTCTCTCGAGGAGATCTCAATCAGCGAGCTCTGCACGCGGGCACAGGTGGGACGTGCTTCGTTCTACCGAAACTTTTCCAGTAAAGAAGATGTTTTGTGCCGCCGCGTACGGCACCTGCTCGCGATATGGGAAGAGTCTCGTCAGCGGCGGGGAGGAGCCTCGGTAAGCGCGTTGGTTCGCTCGATGTTCGCTCATTTTGAGGAGAACCGCTCGTTTTACCGCCTGTTGGAGCGCCGGGGTCTGATTTACCTGCTTGAGGAAGCGATGCTCGCGAGTGTAGGCTTTGACCCCGAGGGGCCCAAAGAGGCTGCCTATACGAGCGCCTATGTGGCTTATGTGCTCTACGGCTGGGCGGTGGTGTGGTTTCGCCGGGGTATGCGTGAGTCGGCGGACGAGCTGGCGGGCATGCTCGAGGCGGCGGGGCTGTAAGCCTTTGGATGCAGAGCTTTCGCGTAGACTTTGAGCAGTGTGACGGCTGTCCGGGAATAGAATGGTGCTCTGAACATAGAGACCATAGAGGCGTCGAGAGGGGGCCGCCATGGAGTTTCGACCTATGCGCCGCCGTCGTCAGGAGCTTTCACCCGAGGAGTGCCGGGAGGTGCTCGAGCGGGCGACGTCGGGCGTGCTTGCAGTTGCGGGTGACGAGGGCTATCCGTACGCGGTGCCGCTGAGCTATGCGCTCGACGGCGACAGGATCATCTTCCACAGTGCGCGCGAGGGGCACAAAATCGATGCGATCGCGCGCTGCCCCAGGGCCTCGTTTTGCGTGGTCGACGAGGACGATGTGCATCCTGCGGAGTTCACCACGTACTTCCGGAGCGTCATCGCCTTTGGGCGGATGCGCGTGATTGAAGATGATGCCGAGAAGCGCGCCGCGGCAGAGCTTCTGGGGCGGCGGTACGGGCCTGATCTGCCCGCTACCGCCTGCGAGGAGGAGATCGATCGGTTTTGGTCCGGGCTCTGCATGCTGGAGCTGTGCATCGAGCACTTGAGCGGTAAGCAGGCAAGAGAGCTTATGCCGCCGCGTGCGTAGTTTTATGCGTTCGCATAAATCACGTCTGACCATAGCGCGGTTTATGCGAACGCATAAACCGCGGCGGTAAGATGATGTTCCTCATTTTTACGCCTCGCCCATCGAATAGAAGTCCTATGCCGCGAGGACGATCTTTCCTGCTCGAATTGAGTGAAACGTCGCTGTGCCTCCGTGAGGTTCATCGTGGTCACCTTGCAAAATCGTGTGTTGTAATCGGCTAAAAATCGATCGTTGCATGGCAAATGCATAGAGAAGCGGAATATGAGCTGACGGTATGTTTCCGACATGTTGAGGGCTCATTGCCCACCTGGGTCAGGCTGCTTTCGCGTCCGTTGCGAGGGCATTTCCGATGTTTCGAGTCCATTGTGGAATGGTAAAACGCACGGCGCACGAACCTCCGGGGGTCAATCGCGCTCCTACCATGTCCGTGTTCCGTCCCGCCGCAGGCGCCGCGGCGGGGAGGGCGGTCAAGTTAGGTACGCGCTATTTGGGAGGCGACGCGTATGTACGATACGGGTTCGACAGCGTTCATGATGGTGAGCAGCATGCTCGTCCTGTTCATGACGCCGGGTCTGGCATTTTTCTACGGTGGACTGTCACGGCGCAAGAACGTGATCAACACCATGCTCATGAGCTTTGCGGTGATTGGCATCGTAGGGCTCACGTGGGTGGTCGCGGGATGGTCGATCGCCTACGGGGGCGACGGCGCCAACCCCATCATCGGTGGATTTGATCAACTGGGGCTCGCCGGTACGGTATCGGCGATGCTTAAGGAGGCCGCAGCGCCGGGCGATGCCGCGTATCCCAGCGTGGTGGACATAACGTTTCAGATGGCATTTGCGCTCATCACCTGCGCCATCGTGACCGGTTCTGTGGCGGGGCGCATGCGCTTCGGCGCGCTCGCGGCGTTTATCGCTGCGTGGTCCTTGGTGGTCTACGCGCCGCTTGCCCATATGGTCTGGGGTGGTGGGCACTCGCTCATCGGCGGGATTATTGGCGCGCTCGACTTTGCGGGCGGCGACGTGGTGCACATCAGCTCCGGCCTCACCGGACTTGCGCTTTGCTGTGCGCTCGGCGCCCGTAAAGGGTTTGGCATCAAGACCTACCGACCTCACAACGTACCCTTCGTCGCGCTCGGCGCGGGGCTTCTGTGGCTTGGTTGGTTTGGTTTCAACGGCGGATCGGCCTTTGCGGCAGACGGCATCGCGGCGCTTGCGATCTTGAACACGGTGGTCTCCAGCGCCGCGGGCTTGGCCTCGTGGATGATCGTCGAGCGGCTGGCTACGGGCAAGCCCACGCTCGTGGGCGCCTGCACCGGTCTGGTGGCGGGGCTCGTGGTGGTGACGCCCTCGGCGGGCTTTGTCGAGCCGTGGGCCGCGGTCCTCATGGGCCTTATGGTCTCGCCGGTCTGCTATTTTGCCATCTCGCACCTTAAGGCCCGCTTTGGCTACGACGACGCGCTCGACGCGTTTGGCTGCCACGGCATCGGTGGCATCTTGGGCGGCATCCTCACGGGCATCTTCTGCGTGCCGGAGCTCTCGTGGACGGAGTACGGCGGGCTCATCTACACCGGCGATGCAACGCTTCTTGCGAGCCAGGTTTTGGGCATCGTGGTGACGGCGGTTCTGGTGCTCGCGCTGGATGCGCTGCTCATCATTGTCGTCCGCGCCCTCTTTGGCGGACGGTTGCGTGTGACGGATGCCGAGGAGGCGCTCGGCCTCGACGTCGCCGCTCACGGCGAGAGCGCTTACCCCGCCTATACCGGTCTGGACGTGTAGGGCGATTGGATGTGAAGGGCGCCTGCCAACGTTGGCGGCGCCTGAAGAGGAGGAATGATCCTGATGAAGCAGATAACGGCAATCGTGCGCCCGGAGGTCCTCGAGCCCTTGAAGGACGCTCTTACCGAGGCGGGTGTGTCCGGCATGACGGTCTTTGAAGTCCAGGGCTTTGGACACCAGCACGGCTGGAAGGAGTTCGTGCGCGGCTCTGAGGTGCTGCTCACCATGGTTCCCAAGGTCGAGGTGATGCTCGTGGTCGACGACGACGAGGTGGAACCGCTTGTCGAGCGCATCTGCGCCGTTGCGCGCACCGGCGAGGTAGGTGACGGCAAGATCTTCATCATGCCGGTCGATGACGTCGTGCGAATTCGCACCGGCGAGCGTGGGGCGATGGCGCTGTAGGAGCGGCGCGGGTGCTGCCGCCGAACGTTTTTCAGCTATTCAACAATCTCAAACGGGACTTCGGGCAAGGGCGCTGCGATTGCAGGCAAAACCGCAGGATTTGAAAGCCAGCAATCCCTGTCTACTTGAAGGGTCCGCATTGGATTGTTGAATAGCTGCCTTTTTGTTCGCGGTGGCTTTAATCGTTGGGATTAACGAGCTCGAGCGCCTCGAACTGTGCCGTGGCAGGATCGAATTCGTAGACGGTGATGCCGCAGTTGCCGATACGGCGCCCGTCGCCGCGCAGGCGTCGTTCCGCTTCGGGTCCCTGCGCACGCAGGAACTGTGCGACCGCAGCACCATGGCTCG
>CASELS010000057.1 GCA_949288855.1 uncultured Collinsella sp.
CGGGCGACCTCGCGGCGGTATAGGGCATCAATCTCCTTGGCACCGCCCGGGGCGGGCTGGAGGCGCCCCCAGAGGGGGATGAGCCCGTCTTCAGTTGTGTTTGCGCGCTCCCGCGTGTCGGCGCGCCCGCGCATTCGCTCGATGTGTGTGGCGATCCACCCGGCGCGTCGGTCAAGAAAGTCCTGCGCTACGGCGTAAGGGGCGCGCATCGGGATGCTCAGGCTCACGGTGCCGTTGCGGTGGACGCGCAGATTGAGGTTTTTCACGCGTTTGCGCACCACGGTGACCGGGACGGTGCCCGCGGGGGTGCGCACTTCAAGGGTTGTTGTCGCCACGGCCACCTCCTCACACGGACGCGCCGCCCTGTCCGGCTTTGTCAGGCCACCAATTGTAAGGGATTGCGCGCCCATCTCCTGATAATCCCTTTACTCAGGTAAAATGAACGCTGTTGTTGCAAACGAGCCGGCTGTGCGCGCCACCCAGATCCGCGCCATCCGGTAGAAAAGGAGTTCCCATGTCCAACCAGGGTAAGAAGGTCCGCGCGCACTACCGCGGCACGCTCGACGACGGCACGCAGTTCGACAGTTCCTATGATCGCGGCGAGCCCATCGAGTTCACCTGTGGCGCGCACCAGATGATCGCCGGCTTCGACGCCGCCGTGCTCGATATGGTGGTCGGCGAGAAGAAGACCGTCCATATCCCGGCTGCGGAGGCCTACGGCGAGCGCCGTGACGACCTCGTGCTCGATTTCCCGGCGGCGCAGGTGCCCAATATCGAAGAGATCAGCGTCGGCGACCGCCTGTTCCTCTCCGGCCCTGGCGGCCAGCCCGTGCCCGTTACGGTCATCGAGGTCAGCTCCGAGGGCGTCAAGCTCGATGCCAACCACGAGCTGGCGGGCAAGGACCTCAACTTCGACATCGAGCTCGTCGAGGTTGTCGAGTAGCACCTTTGCGTCGCATATCACATATATGCGCTGACGGCCGCTTCCGCATCGCGGGGCGGCCGTTGCTCATTTGGGTGTTTGTTTGGGTGCTTGTTTGGGGACGGGGTCGTTTTATGCAATCACGTCTGCATACTATGAACCCGTCCCCAAATGAGCGCTAATTCGCCATGCGGAAGGCCTTCTCGTCTGCCTTAGGCGGCTGTTCGACGAGCTCTTCCAACCAGATGCGGCAGCGCAGGCGCCGGTAGTTGTTGTGCAGGGTGTCGAGATGCCGGATGATGCCGGCAGGCGGCCCTTGGATCTCCATGTCGACCGAGCCGTCGGGCAGGTTCTCGACCCAACCGGTAAGGCCGAGGTCGTTTGCGATGCCGGCGTTGTTCCACCGAAAGCCCACGCCTTGCACGCGCCCGGTGAAGCGCAGGTAGAAGCGGCGACAGGGCGGCTCGGCCACCTCGAGCTCACCTTGCAGGCGCTCGATAAGGCCCTGCTCGAGAGGGCTGCGCGCATCAGCGGGGTTGTCCCCGTTATCGGCAGCCGCCGCGGGGTTCACGAACGGGTTCTCGCGAAGGCGGTCCCAGATTCCCATGATGCCTCCAATCGGTAGCACTCTTTAGCGGACGTCTGCGGGAAAGACGATGCCCGCCTGGCGGCGCGCCTCGTCCATAAGGGCGATCGAGGCGAGAGTCACCTCGCGGAAGTACCCAACGGTCCCAAACGGTCCGGCTGCCGCCTCGAGCGGGTCCGCACCCGCGCGCACCGCCTTAACCGCTGCCACAAAGTCGGCGAGCTCGTACGCCATGGTATTTGCACAGCCGGGGAGCTCGAGCTCGCGGCTGTGCGCGCCCTCGGCGGGACGCACCTCCTTGGCGGCGCCGCGCAGCGCCCGGCCGCGGTAGTCAATGCGCGTCTGCACGGGGACGGATACACCCGCAAAGCTCAGCGTCGCCTCTTCGCCCTCGACCTGGCAGGGGAGGTTGTCGTTGGTGATCTTGGCGTAGCTCAGCGTGGCGGACATGTGCGGGTAGCGGGCGACGATGGTGCCCGCTCCGTCGAGCGCGCCCGCGGTGAGCCCGCGCGTGTCCTCGTCGAGCAGAACGGGCGTGCAGGTTATGGCGTCCGGCTTGCCAAAGAGGGCGATGAGCGCCTCGACGCAGTACACGCCGATGTCCATAAGCGCGCCCGACGCCATCCGACAGTCAAAGATGTTGGTCTGCCGTCCAGCAAGAATCTCGTCATAGCGCGAGGAGTACTTGCCAAAGCGCAGGTCCGCGCGGCGGATGCGGCCGAGCTCGCCGAGCGCGCCCTGCACCGCCCAAAAGGCGGGGTCGTGTACCGGGCGCATGGCCTCAAGTGCGACAACGCCCGCATCGCGCGCCGCGTCGAGCACCGCTTTTGCCTCGTGCTCGTTCGCACCGAGGGGTTTCTCCACAATCACGTGCTTGCCGCCCGCGATGCACGCGAGCGCCTGCTCGGCGTGGAGGGCGTTGGGGCTGCCGATGTAGACGGCATCCACCGCGTCGCTCGCCGCAAGCTCGCCTAGGTCGCTGAAGGGGAGCGTGCCGCCGCGCTCGGAGGTGAAGCTCGCCGCTCGCTCGGCGTTGCGTGAGAGCGTGCCCACAAAGACGGCGTTTGCGCTGTCGTTCACGACCTCGATGAAGTCGCTCGTGATCATGCTGGTGCCGATGGTGGCGATGCGAAGCATGGATGAACCCCCGTTCGGTCTCGGTTCCACCGGCCCCTGCCTGTCAGTCCGCGTCGTCTGCGGTAAAGCCGGCGTCTTCGCTCAGTCTACCCGAATCCGCGGCGGTCGTTGCGAGCTCGTCGCAGCGTTCATTCTCCGGGTGGCCGGCATGGCCCTTCACCCATGTGAACGTGACCGTGTGCGGCTCCTTGGCGGCGATAAGGCGCTGCCAGAGGTCGATGTTTTTGACGGGCTTTTTGTTTGCGGTCTTCCACCCGCGACGGATCCAGCCCTCGATCCAGTGCTGGTTGAAGGCGTTGACCACGTATTGCGAGTCGGAATGGACCTCGACCTCGCAGGGTCGGTTCAGCGTCTCGAGCGCCACGATGACCGCCATGAGCTCCATGCGGTTGTTGGTGGTGAGGCGGTAGCCGCCCGAGAGCTCGCGCGTGAAGGTCTCTCCCGCGCGGTTGGTGTAGGAGAGTATCGCGCCAAAGCCGCCGTTGCCGGGGTTGCCGCGCGCCGAGCCGTCGGTGTAGATCGTGACCTTCACGAAGCCGCCTTTCTGTACGCGCCCCGCCCGTGCGGGGTCGCGCTCTGCATTATCCCCCAGAACCGCCCGGCGAGACAAACGCCGTGCCTTTGCACGGGGCTTACGGTGCGCTTGCGGGCCCCTGTTGGGCGCGCGCTAGCCTAGATGCATGCGACGAAAGGGGAGGGACATGTCGATCATCGCTGCCGGTGTGCTCATGGCGGGAGGTATCGCGGCGCTTCTGGCGTCCGACTGGGCGCACGCGCTCGAGGATGCCGCGGACGAGGTCTCCGCAGAGGAGGACCTTCAGCTGTAGAGCCCTGGCACCGGTGCTCCTTGTGCCCGTCTTGCGCCGCGCGGTACACTTGCGGGCGACGTCCGTCGTCCGAGGAGGGCTATGCAGTACCGCACCGACCCCAAGACCAACAACCGCATCTCCACCCTCGGCCTGGGATGCATGCGCTTTCCCGCCACCGTGCCGGGGCGCCCGGATGCCCGCACTGCCGAGGCCATTATCGCGCGCGCGGTCGAGCGCGGGATAAACTACCTCGACACGGCCTACCTCTACCCGGGAAACGAGGCATGCGTGGGCGCCGCGCTCGAGCGCCTGGGGCTGCGCGATAAGGTGTTTCTCGCAACGAAGCTCCCGCACGGATCGTGCAAGCGCCCGGAGGATTTCGACCGCTTCTTCTCCGAGCAGCTGCGCCGCCTGCGCACGGACCGCATCGACTACTACCTCATCCATAACGTGACGAGCCCTGCCCAGTGGGAGCGCCTGTGCGCACTCGGCATCGAGGCGTGGATCGCGCGCCAAAAGGAGGCGGGGCGCATCGGCGCCATCGGCTTCTCCTATCACGGCAGCGCCGGTGACTTCACGACGCTGCTCGACGCTTTTGCGTGGGATTTCTGCCAGATCCAGTACAACTACGCCGGCGAGAACTACCAGGCAGGCACGGCCGGCCTCAAGGCGGCTGCGGCGCGCGGGCTCGCGGTGTTTGTGATGGAGCCGCTTCTGGGCGGCAGGCTCGCGGGCAAGCTGCCGCCCGATGCCAAGCGCATCCTCGAGGGGGCGAGAACCGACGTGCTCGACACACCCGCCGCCTGGGGGCTCGCCTGGGTGTGGGCCCACCCCGAGGTGACGATGCTGCTCTCGGGCATGGCGTCGCCCGAGCAGGTGGATGAGAACGCCCGTACCGCCTCCCGTGCGCTCGCGGGCGGGCTTACCGAGGAGGAGCATGCGGTTATCGACAGGGTTCGCGCTGTCTTTGAGCGGGCCAACCGCGTACCCTGCACGGGCTGCAACTACTGCATGCCCTGCCCGCAGGGAATCAACATCCCGGGCTGCTTTGCGGCGTATAACGCCTCGTTTGCGCACAGCTGGTTCACGGGCGTGGCGCAGTACTTCACGGCGTCCGCCATCAGAAGCGGGCACCCCAAGCTCGCGACCAACTGTATCCGCTGCGGTGCGTGCGCTCGGCATTGCCCGCAGCACATAGAGATTCCCGACCGCTTGGATGACGTGCGCCGCCGTCTCACGCCGGGACCGGTGGGTGCGGCGCTTCGCCTGCTTGCGCGGCGCGACCGCTAGAAACAGCAATTAAGGATCTGCCATGCTCTATGTAGGATGCCATCTCTCCATCAGCCAGGGCTTTGAGGCCATGGGGCGCACAGCGCTCGCGATCGGCGCCAATACCTTTGCGTTCTTCACGCGCAACCCGCGCGGCGGCAGCGTGCGCGAGCTCGATCTGGAGGATATCGCACGCTTGCGCGGCCTTATGGACGAGCACGGCTTCGGCCCGCTCGTCGCGCATGCCCCGTACACGTACAACCCCTGCTCCGCCAAGGAGCGGGCGCGCGAATTTGCGCTCGAGGCTATGGGCGAGGATCTCCGCCGCATGGAGGCGCTACCGGGGATGTACTACAACTTCCATCCCGGCGCGCACGTGGGCCAGGGTGTGGAGCGCGGCATCGAGCTCATCTCCGGGGTGCTTTGCCGGGTGATGTTTGAGGGCATGCGCACGCGATTGCTTCTTGAGACCATGGCGGGCAAAGGAACTGAGGTGGGGAGCCGCTTTGAGGAGCTTGCCGCCATCATCGAGCGTGTGGAGACGGCTCGTCCCGAGCTCGCGGGAAACCTTGGCGTCTGTTTCGATACATGCCACGTGAGCGATGCGGGCTATGACATCGTGCACGACCTGGACGGCGTGCTCGTAGAGTTCGATCGCGTGGTGGGGCTCGAGCGCCTCTCCGCCGTGCATCTCAACGACTCCAAGAACCCGGTGGGCGCGCACAAGGACCGGCATGCCTGTCTTGGCGAGGGCTATCTGGGCAGCACGGAGCTGGGCGGCGGCTGGGATGTGCTCGCCGCCGTGGTGAACCACCCTGCGCTCGCGCATCTCCCGTTCATTTTGGAGACACCCAACGACCTCGACGGCTACGCGCGCGAGATCGCCGAGCTGAGAAAGCTGCGCGCCTAGGCGAGGATGCCCGCCTGCTCCTTTGCGGTAAGGACGCGCAGGACGCTCTCGTCGATGCGCTCCTTAGTGATGGTGCCGGCGTTGACGGCATCGAGGACGCCCTGGTACGCGGCGTTGAGGTCCTCGGGCATGAGGAGCATGTCGCCGCCTGCCTGGAAGAAGCGCACCGCGGCGTCCGCCGGACCGAAGTTCTGCGTGATGGCGCCCATAGAGAACGAGTCGGTGATGATAACACCCGTGAAGCCGAGCTCTCCGCGCAAGACGTCGGTGATCATCACCTGCGAGAGCGACGCGGGCAGCCCGTCGGCGGCGAAGTTGGGGGTCTCGATGTGGCCGACCATGACAAAGGGGCAGCCCGCCTCGATCGCGGCGCGGAAGGGGGCGAACTCGCAGGACTCGATCTCCTCGCGAGAGCGCTCGGCGTAGACGGCGCCGGTGTGGGAGTCGCCGGCGGTGTCACCGTGGCCGGGGAAGTGCTTGACGCAGGGAAGGGTGCCCGTCTCGAGCATGGCCTCGACCTCTGCGGAGACCATCGAGGCAACGAGCTCAGGGTCGGACCCAAAGGAGCGCACGCCGATGGCGGTGTTGTTGGGGTTGGTGAGGACGTCGGCATCGGGGGCGAAGTCGAGGTTGAAGCCGATGTCACGCAGATAGGTGCCGATGGACGTGCCGACCTCCGCCGCGCGGGCGGGGTCGCCCGTGGCACCGATCTCGGCCATGTTGGGGAACGTGGGTACGTCGAAGAGCCCCGACTTGGCGACGCGGGCGACGAGCGTGCCGCCCTCCTCATCGACACCGAGGAACGGCGGGATGCCGGCGCCCGCGGCGCGGCAGAGCTCGTCGGTGCCGGAGAGCAGGTCGCGGACCTGCTGGGCGCCGGTGAGGTTCTGAGCGAAGTAGATGAGGCCGCCCACCGGGATGCGGCCGAGTGCCTCGGCCGTCATTGAGCCGGCGACTGTTGCCACGGAGGCGCCGGTGAGCTTCTCGGGCGTGACGCAGAAGAGCTGGGCGACCTTCTGCTCAAGCGTCATCTTCTCAAGCGTGCGCTCGGCGAGCGTGGGCTCGGGTTCGGGCTCAGGCTCGGCAGGGATCTCCTCCGTACCGGGGTGGTCGGAGATCTCGGGCGTTTCGTCGCGCTCGGGCAGGACGCTCTCCAAGATATCGCAGCCTGCAAGAAGACCGGTGGCGGCGACTCCGCCCATGGCGACAAGGCCGCGGCGCGTGATGGTCGAACGATGCATGGTTTCCCCTTCCCCGAGCGTTTGCTCCCCAACGCTCTCATAATCCGTCGTGCCGCACAAGAGGTGTCAACGCCTTGTTGCGACGTTTCGGCGTCGCCAGTGCTGCGCCGGTGCCCTAGAGCGCGCTTGTGTAGATGGCGCGCGCATCCTCGAGCGTGAGCGTGGCAAACGTGCCAAAGCGCTCGCCGCGCGTCACCTTGAGGCCCTCGAGCAGCCGGTCGATGTCGCCCTCGGTGATGCCGAGCTCGCCCAAGGTGCGGGGCATGCCGAGCGAGACAAAGAAGTCCTGCAGCTCGTCGATGGCTGCCTCCACCGCATCCGCTGCGGCGCGCTCGGGCGTGATGTCCTCATCGATGCCGGAAAGATCGTCCACCTCGGGGTCGACAGGCTCGATTCCAAAGACCTCCTCGGCAAACGTCAGGAAGCGCTCGGGATGCTCGCCCCACACATAGCGCATCCACGCGGGGAAGACGACCGCGAGGCCGGCGCCGTGGGTGATGGAGGTGTCGAGGGCGGAGAGCTCATGCTCCATCCCGTGACACGTCCAGTCGCCGTCGCGCGCGCCGGGGACGTTGAGGCCGCAGCCCGCCAGTCCGTTGTGTGCGAGCGTGCCCACCCACATGAGGCTCGCGCGCGCGTCGTAGTCGCGCGGGTCCTCCATGACGCGGGGAGCCGCCTCCATCGCCGCGCGGATGAGCCCGCAGGCGATGTAATCGGTCACGGGCACGGAGGGCTGCCCCGAGAAGAAGCGCTCCATCACATGGCTGATCATATCGGTGATGCCCGCGGCGGTCTGGTACGCCGGCAGCGTGAAGGTGAGCTCGGGGTCCATGATGGCCACGGCAGGACGGTTGAGGTCGGTGTTGACGCCGCACTTCATGCCTAGTTCGTCGTTTGAGATGACGCACGAGTCCGACGCCTCGGAGCCCGAGGCGGGGATGGTGAGCACCGCCGCCACGGGGAGGGCGCGCGTTGCGGTGGCGCGCTTGCAGAAGAAGTCCCACACGTCGTCCTCGTAGGGCACGCCGAGCGCGATGGCCTTCGCGGTATCGATGACAGACCCGCCTCCCACGGCGACTACGGCGTCGACCGACTCGCTGCGCGCCTCCGCGATGCCCTCGCGCACGAGGGCGACCTCAGGGTTGGGGCGCACGCCACCGAGCTCTGCGTGGGCAATGCCTGCCGCATCCAGCGAGCTGAGCACGCGCTCGAGCGTGCCGGTTCGCACGACCGACCCTTGGCCGTACACCACGAGCACGCGCTTCCACCCCTGTGCGGCGAGCGTCTCGCCCGTGCGGTCGCAGGCGCCGCGTCCAAAGACAAAGCGGGTGGGGGAGTAGAAGTTGAAGTCGTTCATAAAGGCCTCCTCGACGTAGTGGTTCCCCAAGAACGATACCCCAACGCGCGCTAGGCTACGACCTCGAGCTCGCGCAGGTCGTCGAGGGCGATGGTCGTCTCGACGATGGTAAGGGTTCGGTAGATAAGGTCTATGCGCGCCACGCACCCGGTGAGCTCGACGTAGGCGTCGCGGTCGTAGTAGACGGCGCGCACCACCTGACCGCGCGCGAGGCCGACGAGGGTATCGGAGAGGGAGCGCGCCTCCTCGTCGGTGAGCTCGTGGCGGGGCTCGATGACGCGCTCCTCGGCACGCACAAGCTCGTAGTAGCCTCTCAGCGCCGCGAAGGGCATGAACTGGGCCGCGCGGTCGGCGCGCACGCGTCCGCTTGAGGTCAGGCGCCTCTCACTCATGGTGTCCTCCCACCTGCTCGTTGCGCTCGCGAGCGGTTCCGGCATCGGTCAGGCTGATGCCGCGCACGAGGGCGTTCTTGCCAAACTTGCTCTTTACGGCCACGACGGCGCTTGCAAGGTCGTGCTCGCGCGCGTCTGCCTGCGTATCCGTAAAGAGGTCGACGGTCGCGAACTCCTCGGGCATGAGGTTGCCAAGACCGACGTTGATGCGCCGTATCCGCCGCGCGGGGTCGACCGTCTCTGCCCAGAGTCGCTCGAAGTGGGCGAGGAGTTTTCTGCGCGAGTTGGTCCGCTCGCCGATCTTGCGCGACCCGCCCGCGTGCCCAAACTGCCCGCGCGCGCCTACCCGCCGCGTGCCGTGCTCGCCGCGAAAGACCTCGCTCGCATTGGTGCCCGGTACAGGCGCCATCGCGCCGTCGCCCGGACCGCTCCCGTCGCGCACGTCCCCGGACCTCGCGGCGACAAGATCCGCGCGGGCGTAGCCCACATAGAGCGAGATGTGGTCGCACACCTCGCCGCGCTCCACGAGCTCGAGGGCCGAGGCGTCCACCATCTCGCGCAGCACCAGATGCGCCTCATCATGGGTGTAGTCGCGCGGTAGAACCTGCCCGTTCACGTAGGAGCTCTCGTCCGGCCGGTAGGCCTGTATGTCGGCAATCGTGGTGGGCTCGCGCCCAAAGGCGTGGTCGATCAGGTACTCGGCATTGACGCCGAGCTCGCGATAGAGAATCTCCTCGTCGAGCGCCGCCACGCCCATGAGGTCGTACACGTGGTACTTGGCGAGGCGCGCCGCGATCCCCGGGCCGATGCCCCAGATATCGGTGATGGGGCGGTGAGGCCATATCTCGCGCCGAAAGCTCTCCTCGGTAAGCACGCCGATGTTGTCCGGCACGTGCTTGGCGGTAATGTCGAGCGCGACCTTGGCAAGAAAGAGGTTGGGACCGATGCCCGCCGTGGCGCAGATGGAAAAGCGGTCGCGCACGCGCGCCATGAGCATCTCGGCAAACGCGCGCGGCTCCACCCCGTAGCGCCCGAGGTAGGGTGTGGCATCGATAAAGCACTCGTCGATGGAGTAGGGGTGGATGTCTGAGGGGCTCACGTATTCCAGGTACGTGCCATAGATCTTGGCCGATACCTCCATGTAGTGGCGCATGCGCGGACGCGCCATGATGGTGGTGGCGAGGATCTCGTCGGGAATCTCAAACACGCGGCAGCGGTTGCGGATGCCGAGCTTCTTTAGCGCCGGCGTGATGGCGAGGCAGATGGTCGTGTTGCCGCGGCTGGGGTCGGCCACCACGAGGTTGGTGGTGAACGGGTCGAGCCCGCGATCGGCGCACTCGACGCTCGCATAGAAGGTCTTGAGGTCGATGCAGAGGTAGCAGCGCTCGTCCGCATCCGTATCAAGTGGCTCGTCGGCGTCTGGCACAGGCATAGGCACGGGCACGGTCTCTACCACGGGGCACCTCCTCACACTGAACGTATGTTCGATAATAGACGCTCGACCGGACAAGGTCAATCCGGTAACGCGGCCTTTCTTGTCCGCACATGCGCTAGAATGGGGACGTCTATGCAACGAGGCGTCTTCGCGCCGCTTTCCGGCAGAAAAGACCCGTAGCAAGGGAGGATCATATGTCCTGTGTTCCCGCACCGATCGATGCCACCCAGACGGAGGCTTGGGCGGCCCTGAAGGCTCATTACGAGGCCCTTCAGCGTGACGGCATCAGCCTTAAAGATTGGTTTGCCGCCGACCCCGAGCGCGTTGAGAAGCTCACCTTTGACGTGAACGACCTGCGCTTTGACCTCTCCAAGAATCTCGTGACCGACGAGACGGTGAAGCTGCTCTGCGACCTTGCACGTGCCACGAACGTCGAGGAGCGCCGCGACCAGATGTACGCCGGCGTG
>CASELS010000058.1 GCA_949288855.1 uncultured Collinsella sp.
CCGCGAGGTCGCCCGGGCGCTTCCCGGCGCCATCGCGCGCGGTGAGACGCGCGTGGGCGCCCATGCCGCCGGCTGGCAGATCCGGCGCATGACGAGCCGCTGGGGCTCGTGCACGCCGACGCGCCGGACCATCCGCATCAACAGCGCCCTTGCCGCCTACCCGCCTGAGTGCCTCGATTACGTGGTCGTCCACGAGCTCACGCATCTACTGGAGCCGAGTCACAACGCCCGCTTCCACGCGCTGCTCGACCGGTTCTGCCCGCGCAACCGCGAGATTGTACGTCTGCTCAAGCGCCCCGCCGCAACGGTCGCCTCAAATCATTTGGACTAGAAAGCACCAACTCGGCTCTATCCGCTAAAGCCGACGCGCCGCATCCACCTACCGTGTGCGCTCGATCTCCACTGCCACGCTCTGGAGCGGAAGACCGATGGGCGCCCACGGCTTTTCGATCTTCAGACGCACTGCCAGAAGCGCAGGGTAGTCCGCAAGCAGGCGCTGCGTGCAGGCCTCGGCCGCCGCCTCGATGAGCTTGAAGGTGTGCGCCCGCAAAAAGGCGTCGATGGTATGGCAAACCTCGCCATAGTTGACCGAGAGGGTGAGGTCGTCTGCCTCCCCCGCTGCGCGCAGGCTGGTAAAGAGCGTCGCCGAGACCACGAACTTCTGGCCGAGCTCGTTTTCCGCCGGGTAGACGCCGTGGTTAGCGAAGACCTCGAGCCCGCTGATGATAATCCGGTCCGCATGCTCGAGCGCCGCGGGATCGACCTTGGCAAGCTCGCGGCGCGTGGCGGGCAGACCCGCCTTTGCCCGTTGCGCAAGCGTCTTCTCCTCGCCCGCCGACGTGTCCTCCGGAAGATGTTTGTCAGCCATGATGCCTCTTTTCTGGACCACAGAAGGCAATGCTGTAGTCCCTTAAGTTTTGCCTGAGTCTTTCTATACCCATTCAGGCCGACGTTGCAGGTTGCGATATACGCTCGTTCGGCACAAACCATGGGATTGGCACCGCGAACCAACCCGTCGGAAGGCAGCGGAATCCAAGCGTTCCTGATTCGTAAATACCCTTTTGGTCAAATCACCCCGTGAGAGGGCATTCCTAAATAACCCAGCAATATGCTGAAGAGCAGTATTGGACGCAATGCTTCGCTTGGTCACCGCGAGCGAGGCGCATGGAAGCGGCTATCTGCCCGCCAACGCCTTATGCGACGGCATCCGCTGCGCTTGCTGACATTCAAATGCCCTCTCACAGGGTGATTTGACCAAACAAGCAATCATGAATAGACGTCACATCTGAATCGCGAGATTCTTCTTCTCGTCTGACCACGAGCAAGCCTCCCGCACCTCGGCCGGACAGGCAAAACACGGACGCGACGCCTTATCGGCGCGATAGAGCAGCCGCTCGAGCGGTTCTGCATCCTCGCGCAGGCGACGGTGCCCGCGGATAGCCCCCACGATCGCGCGCCGCTCGGAGAGCGAGAACGCCTCATCCCCCGTCAGGCTCGCCAGAATCGTATCGGCAAGGCGCGCGCCGACCTCCTCGTGCGGGGCGCCGAGCGTGTACTGCACGGGTTTTCCCACATCGTGCAGAAGGGCAGCCGCGTAGATGACCTCGCGGTCGATACCCAGCCCCTCTTCGAGATTCACGATCCACATGATGCGCGCGGTATCCATGAGGTGGCGGAGGTCGTGACGGCAAAAGACGCGGTCGCGCTCGAGCTCCTCGAGCCAGCGGTAGGCGCATCTAAACGTCGGGTGCATCCAGACCGCATCGACCTTTGGCATAAACGGCATACCGCGCTTGTGCTCACGTGCCGAAACCTTCATCTCACTCATCGCGCAACCCCCTTCTCGCGATGAAATACGACCGCGTGGCGATGCGCGCGGCCGCCCGTGCTACATAGAGTGGGTCGAATAGACCTCCTCGTCGCGCCAAGGAACCACGGCCTCCGCTAGGCTCACGCCCTTCTTGGCGGCAGCGGCCCGCGTAGCGTTGAGATCAATCAGGCGCTGGTTGGAAGAACCGTGGAACCTGAGGCTGATATCGTAGAGCTCCTGCACCCAAGGACCATCGACCAGAATGTCGATGCAGTCGAGCATACGGTCGGTGACCTCGGTATGGTGACGTCCACCCGGCATAAGCTCGTCGAGCGTGTCTCCCGTAAAGCACCAGATGCTCTTCATAGGCGCACCGTCGCCGCCCCGCGGGAAGTGCTCGCGCACGCGCTCGAGAAAGTCCACAAGACCGAGCTGGTTCTCGGGCTCCATGGGCTCGCCGCCGAGCACAGTGAGGCCGTCGCAGAACGGGTGGTCCAGGCTCTTTATAATCCGGTCCTCAACCTCACGGGTAAAGGGCTCGCCAGCGGCAAAGCTCCACGCACCCGAGTTGAAGCACCCCGGGCATCCGCGGCGGCAGCCGGAGACAAAGAGAGACGTGCGCACGCCCTCGCCATTGGCGATGTCTGAGTATTTGATCTCAGCGTAGTTCACGCCCGCTCCTCCTCTTTTCCTGTTGTCTCGAGCGAAAGAGGGCGGGCATATCATCCCGCGCGCAGTTTTTCGCGCAGCGAAGCTGTCTGAGCACGGGATGATATGCCCGTCCCTTGGTCGGACGATTCAGCCGCTACAGATGCAGCACGCGGTCGCGGATCTCCTCGGTGCGGCCTTGGTTCCAGAACTGCGTACCGATGTAGCCGCAGGTGCGACGCGCCACGTTCATCTTCTCCTGATCGCGGTTGTGGCAGTTGGGGCACTCCCACACGAGCTTGCCGTCGTCCTCCACGATCTGGATCTCGCCGTCGTAGCCGCACACCTGGCAGTAGTCGCTCTTGGTGTTGAGCTCAGCGTACATGATGTTCTCGTAGATATACTGCATGACGCGGATGACGGCCTTGAGGTTGTCCTGCATGTTGGGCACCTCGACATAGGAGATGGCACCACCCGGGGAGAGCGCCTGGAACTCGCTCTCAAACTTGAGCTTGTCGAAGGCATCGATCTTCTCGGACACGTGGACGTGGTAGCTGTTGGTGATGTAACCCTTGTCCGTCACGCCCGGGATAATGCCAAAGCGGCGCTGCAGGCACTTGGCGAACTTGTAGGTCGTGGACTCGAGCGGCGTGCCGTAGAGCGAGTAGTCGATGTTCTCGGCTGCCTTCCACTCGGCGCACTTGTCGTTCATGCGTTGCATGACGGCGAGCGCGAAGTCGCGGCCGTGCTCGTCGGTGTGGCTCACGCCCTTCATGTAGCGCACGCACTCGTAGAGGCCGGCGTAGCCGAGCGAGATGGTCGAGTAGCCGCCGTAGAGGAGCTTGTCGATGGTCTCGCCCTTGTCGAGGCGCGCGAGCGCGCCGTACTGCCAAAGAATCGGCGCAGCGTCGGAAAGCGTGCCCTTCAGGCGCTCGTGACGGCAGCGGAGCGCACGGTGGCAGAGCTCCAGGCGCTCGTCGAAGATCTGCCAGAACTTATCCTCGTCACGCGCGGAGGAGCAGGCAACGTCCACCAGGTTGATGGTAACGACGCCCTGGTTGAAGCGACCGTAGTACTTAGGTATTCCCGGCTCGTAGTTCTTGGCGCGGGCCACGTTGTCGTAGCCGTTGCCCGAGCGGTCGGGCGTCAAGAAGCTACGGCAGCCCATGCAGGTGTAGACATCGCCCTCGCCCGGCTTCTCGCCGGCCGAGAGTTTGAGCTCGCGCATCTTCTTGGCGGAGATGTAGTCGGGCACCATACGCTTGGCGGTGCACTTGGCAGCGAGCTGCGTGAGGTAGAAGTAGGGGCTGCCCTCGTAGACGTTGTCCTCGTCGAGCACGTAGATGAGCTTGGGGAACGCGGGGGTGATCCACACGCCGGCCTCGTTCTTGACACCCTCGTAGCGCTGGCGGAGCGTCTCCTCGATGATCATGGCCAGGTCGTGCTTCTCGGCCTCGGAGCGGGCCTCGCCCAGATACATGAACACGGTCACAAACGGCGCCTGGCCGTTGGTGGTCATAAGGGTCACGACCTGGTACTGGATGGTCTGGACGCCGCGGCGAATCTCGTCACGCAGGCGGTCCTCCACCACGCTCGAGATCTTCTCCTCGGGCGCGTCGACGCCGAGCTCGGCAAGCTCCGCCTCTACCTGGCGGCGAATCTTCTGGCGCGAGACCTCAACAAAGGGCGCGAGATGCGTGAGCGAGATGGACTGGCCGCCGTACTGGCAGGAGGCCACCTGGGCGATGATCTGCGTGGCGATGTTGCAGGCGGTCGAGAAGCTATGCGGGCGCTCGATGAGCGTGCCGGAGATGACCGTGCCGTTCTGCAGCATGTCCTCGAGGTTCACGAGGTCGCAGTTGTGCATGTGCTGCGCGAAGTAGTCCGAGTCGTGGAAGTGGATGATGCCCTCGTTGTGCGCCTCGACGACCTCGGCAGGCAGCAGCACGCGGTTGGTAAGGTCCTTGGAGACCTCGCCCGCCATGTAGTCGCGCTGCACGGAGTTCACGGTGGGGTTCTTGTTGGAGTTCTCCTGCTTGACCTCTTCGTTGTTGCACTCAATGAGGGCGAGGATCTTGTCGTCGGTAGTGTTCTTCTGGCGCTTCAGGCTCTGCACGTAGCGGTAGATGATGTACTTGCGCGCGACCTCAAAGCGGTCGAGCTTCATGAGCTCGTCCTCGACGAGGTCCTGGATCTCCTCGACCGACACGGTATGGCCGGCGTTCTCGCATGCCTCGGCAACGTTCTGCGAGGCGTAGATGACCTGGCGCTCGGTCAGACGGTCGTGCTCGGCCACGTCCTTGTTGGCCGAACGGATGGCGTTCTCGATCTTGGTGATGTCGAAGGCGACCTCGGTACCGCTGCGCTTGATGATCTTCATGCGAGTCCCGTTTCCATTCTCCTCGTATAGGGTTAGCTGAGTGCAAAACCGCGGCGCGGGCCCGTCGTTTGCGGGGCAGCGCTGCGGCGTGCTATCCATCTTACGGCACGCGCGTTCACCATATGCTGATGATTTTATTCTGCACAACACAACATGTTGTGTTTCTGCAGGTAGATATAAATGGACTAATTCGGGACACATTATAAATTGGTTTAGGCGCTCAAAGCACCCGAGAGGCGCCGGCGCCCCCACCTGCGCATGTATCACCCGTGGCGATTTTATCGTCCAGATTTGTTCCACAACATCGACCGCTGACCGTTCGGCAAATGGCGCAGATTCCCCCTTGACCAAGATGTTGTGCGCAGGCGGTGGCGACGGGACATCCATGCCCCCGCCAGGCGGGGGCGCCCTGCGCCACCCCTATGCGCGCAGCGCCCAGAGGTTGGCGCACTGGCCGAGCACTCGGTCGATACTCCACGTCTCGTGCGTGCGCTCCGCGCTGTTGGGGTCGCGGATTTCCAGCTCACCGTTGGCAGCGATGCCGGCGAGCACGATAAAGTGCCCCGTCGTGGTGAAGTCACCCGGGCGCACGCTCACGATAATCACCTGTCCCGCCTCGAGCGCCGCGCGGATACTTGCCGCGTTTGCCGGCAGCTCCTCGCTGGTGAGGCCGAACGTTTGGGCGCCTTTCGTCATGAGCGCCCAGGCCGTCATGCCGTCGACCGTGTAACCCTCATGTTCGCTGAAGGCCGCCATGGAAGCGGGATCCATGTCCGTGTGCCCCGTGAGTGCGACGTAGGCCATGGTGAGGCACGTGGGGCCGCAGCCGTTCTCGCCCACCGTGCCACCCGCGTATGGCTCATCCGCCCAGACAGGGTCAATCTGGTAGAGCTCCGGCACCTCGCCGGCGTGCCACTCGGCAACCGGGGTCGACGATGGCGCAAGCCCCATGGTGCGCATCGCGCTCTCCCCCATCCGGCCTGCAGCGGAACCAATGCCGCCAAGAGCGCTCAGGGGACCGCGCCCTGTCATGCCCAGCACCGCCAACACAACCAGCATCGCCGCAGCAAAGACCTTGAGCAGCCGATGCCGTCTGCGCGGGCGACGGGGGCGGCGGCAGCGTGTCTCGCCCGGCGCCGCACTCACACGCGCGCCGCACCGATACCGTGCGGGAGCCACGCGCGTCGATGCCCGGGTGACATGGACGGGCAGCGGCCGCGTGCCCCCGACCGCATACGTAATATCAGACTGAGCAGGTGTCGGCACATTCTCGCAAAGCCTCATAGGGCGACCTCTCTCTTAGGGAACTCACGCTCCCAAGATAGAAGGCGGCCGCATAACAAGACTTGAGCGAAACACTAAGGTTTGCCTAACAGCATCGCCGGTCTAGGGGCATCGCTTGCCTTACGGCATCACTCGCCTAACAGCACGCCTGCCCAACGGCGCCCTTGCCTAACGGCGCCCCGCGGCACACGAAACCGTCCGTCATCCGTGTCACCTCACGCGGGCAGCTCGACGGTAAAGGTCGTGCGCCCCGCCTCACTCGCCGCGGTGATGGTCCCGCCGTGGAGCTCCACGATCTCGCGCGCGATGGCAAGACCGAGCCCGGCGCCGCCGGTGGAGGTGGCGCGCGCCTCATCCAGACGGAAGAACTTGTCAAAGATGGCCTCGAGCTTGTGCGGCGGGATGGTGGCCCCCTCGTCGCTCACCGTGACGCACACCCACGGCTCCCCCGGCGCGTCGGCGCGCTCAAAGCGCTCCGCCGTAACGGCAATCTCAGTCCCCTCGTGGCTGTAGGCGATAGCGTTCTTGAGGATGTTGTTGAACACGCGCGCGAGTCTGCCGGGATCCGCCGTGATCCAGAGCTCCGCACCCGGCGCCTCCACACTTGCCGGCGCGCCCTCGACCGTGAGCGAAACGGTGTTGCCATGCTCCGCGAGCAGCGGATAGAACTCGTCTGCCATCTGCACGAGCAGGTAGGACAGATTGACACTCTCCGTCTCGAGCTCAATGTGCGAGAGGTTGTAGCGCGTAATGTCAAAGAACTCGTTGATGAGGCGCTCCAGGCGCTTCGCCTTGTCGAGCGTGATGCCCACGTAGCGGCAGCGCTGCTCTCGCGGCATCTCGGGAATCTCGTCCAAAAGCGAGAGGTAGCCGATAACCGAGGTGAGCGGCGTCTTGAGGTCGTGCGCGAGGTAGGTGATGAGGTCGCTTCTGCGCTGCGCCTCGTCGCGCAGCGCCCGTTCGTGCGCCTCTGCCGTGCTTTTGACCTCGGTCGCCGTGAGCGCGAGCGCGCCAAAACCGTCGGGAAAGACCTCGCTCGCCTCCGCGTCGTGGCGCATGTAGAACGCGAGCAGCTCGGCCGCGCGCTCGGCTGTCTCGCGCGAGCGCCGGCGGGCGTAGAGATGCGCTGCGATCGCGGACACGACCACGAGGATCAGCACGAATGCAAGGCCGAGCTTGAGAAAGAACTCCTTGGCGCCTGTGGGGTTGAAGACGAGGTTGTATGTGGTATTGGTTTGATAGTCGACCTCCCACGTGGAGACAAAGGTCGAGAAGAACCAGTCGACGAAGGCGCCGTTTAGGCCGTCGTCAACAAAACGAAAGAGCAGGATGTAGAGCATGATGCCCACAGCAGCCCCCGCGATGACGACGGCAGCGAGCCGCAGGCGCTCGCGGCGAGACTCGTCCGCCGCGGCGACGAGAGGCGGCGCCGGGCGGTCGACGGAGGGGGTATTGGGCGGCACCGGGGTGCCAGAGCGTCTCTTAGCGTTCAATCTTGTATCCGCACCCCCAGACGGTCTTGATGTACTTTGGGTCGTCGAACGAGTCGCCCAACTTCTCACGCAGATGGCGGATGTGTACCGTAATGGAGCCGGAACCGTTCTCGTAGTACGCGTCGCCAAAGATCTTGCAGTAAAGGTCGCGCGCCGAGACCACGGCACCCTTGGCCTCCAGCAAAATACGCAGAATGGAGAACTCCGTCGGCGTGAGGGAGAGCTCGCGCTCGTTTAGCGTGCAGCGGTGCGCCCTCACGTCGAGCACAAGGCCCGCGTAGGTAAGCACCTCGCCCACATCGTGGCAGCCCGCCGCACCGCCCTCGCCCACCGAGTAGGTCTTGTAGCGCCGGAGCTGCGCCTTCACGCGTGCAACAAGCTCGAGCGGCAAGAAAGGTTTCACCACGTAGTCATCTGCCCCCAGGGTGAGACCGGTGATGCGGTCGACCTCCTCCCCTTTGGCCGTGAGCATGATGACGGGGTATGTGTGGCGCTCGCGAATCTTGCGGCACAGGGTGAAGCCGTCCGTACCGGGGAGCATCACGTCGAGCAGGGCGAGGTCGAAAGCGGGCGCCTGGGCGTCCTCGATGCGCGCGAGCGCGGCGGCGCCGTTACGAAACGTCTCGACCGTATAGCCCTCGTTTTCCAGATAGACGCGGACGAGGTCGCAAATCTCACGCTCGTCGTCCACGACCAGTATTCTCTCGCTCACGCCATCCCTCCTCATCCTATACGCAGCAGCATAGCGCGGGCGCGACGTGCGAACATGAAGGAAATCCTAAGACGTCGCCCGCTCGTCACGACCGCCACGCTCGGCGTAAAAGCATCTGATAATATTGATAGTATTCTGAGAGAAGAGGTGATGTCATGAACATCAGACCTGTTTCCGACCTTAGAAACAACTACACCGACATCGAGCGCGACGTCGCAGAGAATGGCCCTGTCTTTTTGACGAAAAACGGACGAGGCTCGATGGTTGTCATGAGTTTCGAACAGTATCAACGAGCAAGTGAGACCGTGGAAAACGCCCTTGACGCCGCCGACCGGCAGGCAAGAAGTATGAGCCTGCGCTACACGCATGATGAGGTCTTCGGTTCGGTAAGGGAGATGCTTGGCCATGGCTCAGAAGCCACCGCGTTATAAGCTGAGCTACCTGCCGCTTTTTTGGGAAGACTTAAGCGCAGCAGCCGCCTATATCGCCCATGACCTTCACAATCCCTCCGCTGCCAAACGCCTGGTAGACGATGTGGAGAAGGGCATCTTCGCACACCTCCAAAAACCCCACCATGGCGGCAACGTATCGCACCACCCGACAGCGCCCTCTCCCCTATTACTATTTTGGGGTTGGGAATTACCGGGTGTTCTACGTCGTGGACGGTAACACCATGGAGGTCAGACGCCTGCTATACCGAGCGCGCAACATCGAAGAGCTCATCCGCTGATACAACGCACTGACGCTTTGCACCCATTCGTTGCGCACGCACATGCACGGGTAGCCCTGAGGCAATGTGGGAATCAGAGCTCGCGTGAGAACACCGTCTCGACCTCGCCGTGGCGGTCGCGGCCGACTCCGCAGGGCTCGTAGCCAAACTTCTCGTAGAGCCCCTCCTCGCCCGAGCGGATGTACATGCGAGTGAAACCCGCCGTGTGGGCCAGGTCCTCCGCCACGCGGATCATGCGTTCGGAGAGGCGCCGGCCGCGGAAGCGCTCGTCTACGTACACGTAGCCTATGAAGGGCGTGCGGTCATCGTCCACAAGGCCGTCCTCCGCGGCGAGCGTGCAAAAGCCCGCCGGCTCCCCATCGACCGTCGCCAAGATCACGCGCTGCCACCCGGTGAAGTAGCCCTCGCGCATCTTGCGAGCGAGCGAGCGGGCACCGCGCCACGGGCAGGCGTCTACGAATGCGAGCGCCGCGGCCCACAAGCTGTCCGCGGGTCCAATCGCCACGATACTCGTACTTGAAGACGGGGAAATCTGAGCCATAGAACGTTTCCTTTCGCAAAAATGCAAGAATTCAATAATGTCTCTAAGCGTCGTCGGGTATCCCGTGAATTCGAGTAAGGAAAACCCGAGGTAGGGCGACCGTCAATGCGTTGCCTATCTGCCTGCGCGCTCCCAGATTATTGAATCGATGAAAAACTGAGAGCGAGAAGACGCCGAGGATCGCTCCGAAGCTATCCCTCCTGTCCGCGCCGGCGCTCCTCCGCCACGATGCGCGCCACCGTGCGACGGCGGATGGCGAGGTAGACGAGCGGAACGGCGAGCACCACCAGACTCGCCCCCACGAGCACGCCCTGAACGCCAAAGATAGCGGCGAGCGCCGGCGCAGCAAAGAGCGGCAGCGCGCCCGCCCCGTTGAACCCGGCGTTCATGACCGAGTTCACGCGACCGAGGACCTCGATGGGAGCGTGCATCTGCACGAGCGTGTTCTGGAGCGGCGTCACCATACCAAAGGCGCAGCCGAGCACCATCTGCCCCGCAAGCGCACACGCCACGTACGGCGTGCCCACGTAGAGCAGGCAGCCCACGCCCTGCAAGGCGATGAGCAGGATGAGGGTGAGCACGTTCACGTGGGCGCGTGGCACGCGGATTGCCAGCAGCGACCCGATGACGCTCCCCGCACCCGCCGCGCTCGAGAGCCAGCCCATCCAGGAAATGCCCACATGTAGGACGTCGCGGTAGAAAAGCGACTCAAGCGGGTCGAAGGCGCCGTAGCCGGTGTAGGCGAGCACGCCCACGCCAAAGAGCAGGGCGAGCGAGGGCACGGTAAAGACCGTCCGCACCGAGTCCGCAAACGTCGCCGCCGGAGCATCGGGGTCGGGTTCGGGGGCGGCGTCACTGGGCGCGGCGGCACAGGGCGCGGTGGC
>CASELS010000059.1 GCA_949288855.1 uncultured Collinsella sp.
CCGAGGGTGGGTGCCGTTCGACTTGCATGTGTTAGGCGCGCCGCCAGCGTTCATCCTGAGCCAGGATCGAACTCTCCGTCCAATATTCCGGCCGGCACGGTCGTGCCGGTCTCAGTCCATATCGGCGCGGTGGAGCCCGCCCGTCTCGGCTGACGCCGAATCGGATCCATCGTTCGCGTTTCGACCTGAGCGGAATCGTAGGTTCTGGAACCTACACCACTCTGTATCTCATCTGGAAGATGGTGTTCTTCTCTGTCTCTCGGGGCGGAGGGATCTTCCTCCGCCTCCCCGCGATATCCGGTTCTCAAGGTGCCCGCCGCGGCTCGTCCGGCTCCCACCGGGCCGCGCGGCAAGGAGATATATTGCCAGCCCCGGGGCCCCCGCGCAAGGGGGAATTTTCGATTCACATTCCCTTCACAAGTTGAACCACCCAAGAGAATCTTGATACTTACTTACACCATGCTCCGTGACTGCATAATCCCCTCGTAGCGAGCGGTGGCTTCCTCGACAATTTGCTCGCATACTAACGTCACAAAGGAACGAGGATTCTGACGTACCTGCCAATCTTCGAGCGACGATAGGTATGCCGCACGATTTTCCGCCTTTAGCGCAATGGGAGGATATCCTTCTTTTTCGAGCAGATAGTTCAAAAGGATACGTCCCGTACGCCCATTGCCGTCGGCAAAGGGATGGATGTTCTCGAACAGGGCGTGGAATGCAGCCGCACGCAAAATCGGATGATTTTGCGATTGCGCAAAACCAAACACTAAATCACCCATAAGCGGACAGACCTGAGCTGCAGATACAGGAACGGTCTCTGATCCTCTTATATATACTGCTCCGCTACGATAAATACCGCGCACGCGCGGTTGACAATCAAGTGCCGTGCGCTCGTGAACGTCTTTAATCAGCTCCTCGGAGATCGGCGTGTCTGCGCCGAGCTTGGTCGATGCATACGCAACGCCGTCGGCAATCCCGCGTGCCGCAAAGATATCAGACAACCGCTTGTCACCGGGGTCCGACGGCATAAACTCGCCCTCGATGACAAGCGCAGTGTCCACCAAAGACAGCGTGCTCCCCTCGATAGCGGCAGAGTTATATGTGAAGCGGACGAGAAACGCCTCTTCATAGCTTTTCATAGCGAGCGTCTCGTCATCGGAGAGCGGATATAGTCGCTGCAGCTTCCGCGTCGCGTCATCAGCCTGCTCAAGCTGCTCCGCAAACGGCGCCTCATCGAGATGAAATGCTTGATAGATTGCCTCTCGCATGGCTCCCCTCCTCGAATGCACATCTCGCCAGTCACTTGCTTTGGCTCGTACCTATATATAGTTCATCTTATCAAGATGTATAACCGAAGCTCAGCAAGAAGAAGGGCGCCCGAAGGCGCCCCCGTTGCAAGTCCCTACAGCTCCTCGCCGTTTGTTTCGATAACGTGCCTGTACCAGTCAAACGACTTCTTCTTGGTGCGACGCCGTGTACCTCGGCCCTCATCATCTAGGTCCACATATATAAAGCCGTACCGCTTCTTCATCTGGCCTGTTGCGACCGATACAAGGTCGATCGGGCCCCAGCAGGTATAGCCCATAAGGTCTACGCCATCTTCTTCTACCGCTTCTTTCATAGCCTCAATGTGCTCGCGCAGGTAGTCGATACGGTAATCGTCTGCAACATACCCGCTCTCATCGGGCTCGTCCGGTGCACCGAGACCGTTCTCCACGATAAAGAGCGGCTTCTGGTAGCGATCGTAGATGTCGTTCATAGTGATACGCAGGCCCGCTGGGTCGATAAAGCGGCCCCACGGCTCCATCTTGAGGTAGGGATTGGGCGCCGATCGCAGCAGATTCGAGTCATACTGGCCTTCCGCCCCCGCTTCCACCACACGCGTGGAGTAATAGGAGAAGGAGACGAAGTCCACGAGGTTCTCGGCGAGTACCTGCTCGTCATCTTCTGCCCAGGGAACGGTGAAGCCGTGGCGCTCGTATTCCTTGAGCACATAGCACGGGTAGTAGCCCCTCACCTGCGCATCGGTGAACATATAGTGCTTGCGATTCTCACCCTGAGCCGCCCGAACGTCTGCCGGATTGCACGTGGCGGGATAGTAGATGCCTGCGTTGAGCATGCAGCCGATCTGCCCGTCGGGCACCAGCTCGTGGCAGAGCTTGACCGCCCGGGCGCTCGCCACCAGCACATGGTGAACGGCGGTATAGATAGACGTGTAGCGGTCCTCGCCCTCTTGGAAGATAAGACCCGCGCCCATGAAGCAGGCCGAGGTCATGATATTGATCTCATTGAAGGTGAGCCAATACTTCACCTGCGACGCATAGCGCGTAAACACCGTCTCGGTGAATCGCGTGAAGCAATCGAGCACGGTGCGGCTGCGCCACCCACCGTATTCCGTCACCAGATGCATGGGGATGTCGTAGTGGTTGAGGGTGACGACCGGCTCTATCCCCTGCTCGTGGCAGGCGCGAAAGACGTCATCGTAAAAGGCAAGGCCCTCCTCGTTGGGCTCGGCATCGTCGCCCATGGGGAAAATACGGCTCCATGCGATGGAGAGGCGCAGGGCCTTGAAACCCATCTCGCCGAAAAGCGCGATGTCCTCACGGTAATGATGGTAGAAATCGATGGCCTGCTGAGCGGGATAGTAATGATCTGACAGGGGCTCGAGGGGCACATGATCGCCTTTGATAACCTCAATGCGATCGGGTCCGTACGGCAGCAGGTCCGCGTTGGCAAGCCCGCGACCGCCCTCGCCATACGCACCCTCGCATTGGTTGGCGGCAAGCGCGCCGCCCCAGAGAAAATCAGAACGCAGCGGCATGGCTACTCCCACTCCTTTGACAAAATGCCCTTGCAGTACGTTGCGCATACCGTGTAGTCATCCTTAAGCACTACGATATCCGCGTCATGGCCGGCAGCGAGGCTGCCCAGGCGGCTTGACTCTCCCAGCAGCGCTGCGGGATTCGCCGTGCACGCGTTGATAGCCGCGGCAAACGGCACGCCCGCACGCTCCACGAGGTTGCGCAGCGCGTCATTCATCTTAAGGGTGCTCCCGGCGAGGTTTCCCCCATGCACAAGATGCGGGCAACCATCATCTTCAATCACGATCTCTTTGTTCACGAAGTTGAACCTGGTACCGGGTTCAAAACCCTTGCACATGACCGAGTCGGTGATCATGACCGTACGGTGCGGCCCCTTCGCCTGCATGAGGAGCGCAAGGGCCTCGGGCGTGCTGTGATGGCAATCGCAGATGACCTCGGCATACAGGTCGTCGTTGGTGAGCGCTGCGCCCACCACCCCGTTTGCGCGGTGCGTGAAGGGTGTCATGGCGTTATAGGTGTGGGTGACCGACTTCGCCCCGTTGGCGGCAGCCATCTGAACCTGCTCCAGTGTCGCGGCGGTATGGCCCATCGTGATCACCACGCCCCTGGCACAGGCACGGCGAGTCAAGGCAAAGCCCTCATCACGCTCGGGTGCGAGCGTCATTACACGCACCAGCCCATCGTCCACCGCACAATACTCGTCGAACTCCTCGACCGAGGGTTCTACGATGGCGTCGAGCGGCTGTGCCCCGGGATAGCGATCATCGATGTAGGGGCCTTCCATATGGGCGCCGAGGATATTGGCGCCCTCCCCCGCCCCTTGCTCGCAACGCTCTGCGGCAATGGCGCGTAGAGCCTCCAGCATGACGGGCTTGTGATCCGCGGCAAGCGTGGGCAGAAACGTCGTGACGCCCTCCGCCGGTAAACGATGCGCCCACATGCGCAGGCCCTCACGATCTGCACTGTTTACATCAAACCCATAGGCGCCATGCGTATGGATGTCGATGAATCCCGGAACGATGCGCTTCTCGCCATAGTCAAGGGCATCGTCGCCCTCCCCGTACGGGAGCACCTCCGCAATCTTGTCATCCTCAATCTTGAGCGTTGCCGCAAGAAAACGTCCGCCCAACCACACGCGCTTACTCTGTATATACATAATGATCCTTTCCACGTGCCGCGGCGCTCCTATGCCGAAAACAGATACGCCTAATAGGGGCGATACGGAATGAACTCAACCAGATCGTTGGCCTCGATGAGGTCGAGCACCATTTCCTCACCCGGCGCGAGCCGCGCAACGAGGTTGCGCTTGCCGTCGTTCACAATAGGCTCACGCACAATCTGCAGTTCACCGGAATAATGCGGATACTCGTCGTTCACCACGACCACGCTTCCCACAGGGAACATATCACCCTCGGTGCGACGCGGCGGGATCGGACGGTCGCTGTTGATGAGGCGACCGCTGCGCGAGCGCCAGATCCACTCCGAAGAATCACCGTTATCAAGCTGGGGCACGAGCTCAAAGAGCGTCTCGCGCTCGATGGGCGTGATGTCAGGCTCCGCGATTACGCGCAGGCGCTTGGTGGGACCGAACACCGGCCTCTGGGGGCCATAGGCGAGGATCTCTTTGTAAATCTGGGAGTCTTCCAAAGACTTCGGGGGCTGGGCAACCTCAGAGAGCGCGGCCAGCTCTGCCTCGGAAGCAAACGCATTGCCGATGACGATATCGTCGACCCCGCCGGTGGCGAGCAAAATGCGCGCCTGCAGGTCGATGGGCAGATCACGCAGACGCTCCACGGTAGGAAGACCGTCGTTGCAGCCCCACAAGCTGATAGTATCCGGTGCATGCGAAGTCACAATAGCCGCAACTGAGTAGGGATACTTCCGAAGCATCTTGCTTTTTGAAAGGAAGTCGCTCCACTTGAGCCCGGTGTAGCGCTGCGGGTAGGCGTTATGGCAGGTGCAGACGCGGTCCGGCCCGACGCCACGCTCGACAAAATAGGCGAGCTCCGGCTCGACGCGATGCGACGACGCATTCATCTCAATCCGGATGCCATAGGGATTCTGGACCATGACGTAATCGTTTTCCGCGCCGTAGGAGCCGTCTAAACGGAGAATGTCCACACCCATCTGGTGAAACAGTGAGATATCGTCGTAAGACCGCCCAAACCGCTTGAGGCAGTTAGTGTTGACGTCGAGCGAAACGCTGAGACCGTGCTCGTGCGCCGATGCGATAAAGCGAGTGAAGTACGCGATAACCTCGTCGTTATCGCCCTCGACCGAAAGCAAGCTTGCGATAGCACGGGTGAAACCGTACCTCTCGCACAGCTTGAAATAGTCCTCGATCTGCTCCAATGGGCTCAGATCGGGATACACGATGACGCCGAACGCCATTGCTCAACCTCCTCAGGTACGAGAGCACACATCGATAGATGCCCAGGTTAGTTTAATTACCTGGGCCACCCGTTCGAAGTGGGGACAAAACGGGTGGCCCAGGAGAAGAGAAAACTATGCAGACGCTAAGCCTCGATAGCCTCTTCGGCTTCGCGCTCCTCAGATTCCCGAGTTTCAAAACCAAAGATGAGACCAAGTGCCAACGTTACTCCAGCACCAATGGCGCAGGCAATGATGCCCGGAATGATGTCCTCGCCGTAGCGGAGCACATTCATCCAGGGGAATCCGACGCTACTGAAGATGAATACCTTAGCGTCAATGAGTCCGCACGCGAGGCCACCCACAGCACCGCCAATCGCCGACCATGCAAACGCCTTCTTATCACGAAGAAGAATGCCGTAGATCAAGGGCTCACTCACACGGCCAAATGCGTAGGTAACAAAGCAGGTCCAGCCAAACTGGCGATTGACCTTGCCCTTTGCGCGGAGACCGTATGCAACTGCTATGGCAAACGAAGTGTAGACGACGACGATATTCGCCGGACTGCAAACTGCGTCGTATCCAATCTCAAGCCAGCTGGGCATAAGCGCGGTGAGAATCGGGACATGCATGCCAGTAGCGATGATGAGATTCCAAGTAGCACCGACAACTGCTCCGCACACGGGGCCGGCGTTCGCGCCAAGCCAGATGATAATGTTCGCGACGATACCCATCAGGAAGGAAATCGAAGGTCCGAGCACGCACAGCGCAAGGGGAAGCATGACAAACATGGTTCCCACAGGAATCACCAAGACGCGCAGCATATCCGGACAAATCCTCTTGAGAAAACGCTCGACATAAGACTGAACCCACACAATCAGAATGAGGGGCAGAATTGCCTGCGTGTAGTTGATGAGTGTCATGGGGATGCCGTACACCGTAAACGGCTCTCCTGCCTCAACAATACCCAGCATAGTGGGATGAATCATGATTGCCGCAGTCAAAATCGCATACATTGCGTTCGTCTTGAACTTCTTCGCTGCAGCATAAGCACCGAAAATCGGCAAGAAATAATACCCTGCATCCGCAACAAGATTGAACAGCTGATAGATGTCGCTCTCCTCGGAAAAGAGATTCGCCATCTCCGGACCGAGCAAAATCGTGATCATGCGGAAGATACCCGAGATGCAGAAAATCGGAAGAATCGGAGAGATACAGCCGCTCACCGCATCAAGAATGAGATTGCCGATGCGCTTGGGTGCGAAGCGCTCCTTCCACGGGAGCTTGGGGGCGTCGAGATTCTCGTCAATTGCCGCCTGGACCTCAAAACCACCCTCGGCGCAAACCGCGTCGTAGACCTTATCCACCGTGGTACCGATGACAAGCTGAACCTGTCCTCCAGCGCGCACGACGCTGATAATTTCAGGGATGGCGTTCAGCGCATCATCGCTCGCAAGGCCCTCGTCCTTAAGCACGAGGCGCAGGCGCGTCATGCAATGCGTCACGCTGGACACGTTCTCTTTTCCGCCCACCTTCTCAATGATGGTTGCGGCTAGTTTCTTGTAGTTAGCCATGGTTCCTCCTCGATGCCCGGGTATCCGGACGTTCGAACTCGTTTACGGGTCGTGATGTCGGAGGTCATGCCCTGCCCTTACGCAGGTTACAATCCTTCTGGCCTTTGGGTCATCTGCCGGCTTTTCCGGCACCGGTCTGCGCGCAGATGCGGTTCACATGTAGCATGAGATAGAGCTTCTCTTCATCGGTAAGCGATGTGCGCCATTCGCGCTCCATGTACGTGCAAATATGGTCGATGCATTCTGCAAGCTCGGGAAATTCCTCACGCGAGTTTTGATAGAGCGGCAAGTTGGCGCTGCTCAGGCTCTCGTTGCTCTGAATGCGCTTGAAGAGATACTGCACGTGGGTGGCGAAGCGGGAAAACTCAAACGATTCGCGATCGATGATGGTGCGGAAATCTCGCTCCACAATTTCCGTCACATCGTTGAGCAGGCGCTCGAAAGATTGCGCGCGGTCGCTCGTCGCCTGAACCTCGGCCCCCGTCTTGGCGTTCACCAGATTCATGGCGATGCTCGCCACCTCTTCTTGTGGGAGCTCAACATCGAGTTCTGTGCGCACGCGCGACACGATATAGCGAGCAATCTTGTATTCCTGGGGATAAAGCTGCTGAACGTCATAGGAAAGCGACATGTCGAAGCGAATGCCCTTCTTTTGCCGTGCGATGGCAAACGCCAAGTGATCCGCCATAATCAAAACAGCATTAGGGCTGAGCTCGTAGGGGAGCTCATTCTCCACGATATCCATGACCTTGGCCGTGAATAGAACGACGTCGGCCGGAAGATCCTGCATGATGCGCTGACCCTGAGCATCGACGCTGTAAAACGTGCGCTCGATATCAGCCATGGGGAGCTCCCGCGGAAAATCAGCGCCAAAACCCACGCCTTTACCCAGAGCAACGACCTCACGACCGCGACTGTCACGGCATATCACGGCGTTGTTGTTGAGTTTTCTAATCGCCAGCATATCGGTGCACCTCCTTTCTTCATAGTACGGCACATGATCCTTGAGTAAACGCAAAAACGGGGCATGACCTCGGTGAGATAAACTCCCTACGGTCATGCCCCGTTGCGGTGACACCCGAATCTATGTGCTTGTTCATGTTGGCCGCGCAGCGACCGATACAGGATGGCCATGCTCCCTCACGGGATAACAACCCATCACAAGTTGTCTTTATATGCCCTCGCCGCAGTCAAGTCAAGCGCGACAAGACGTAAGTCGCTAAACGGTAGGCGGACGTCGGCGAACGCTCATATCGGGATCTGCACGCCTTGTGTGCTCGCAAAAGCAAAAGGGGCACCCGAAGATGCCCCTCTCGAAAAGCTTTGTAAGCGTGCTTTAGGCCTCGAGCGCCTTCTTGGCGATGGCGGCGAGCTCGTTGAAGCTCTCGATGTCCTCGTAGGCCATCTGGGCGAGCATCTTGCGGTCGAGCTCGATGCCGGCGAGCTTAAGGCCGTGCATGAACTGGCTGTAGGAGATGTCGTTCAGACGCGCGGCAGCGTTGATGCGCTGAATCCAGAGGCTGCGGATCTCGCGCTTCTTGTTGCGACGATCGCGGTACTGGTACTGGAGCGAGTGCTGGACCTGCTCCTTGGCGTGCTTGTACGTACGCGAAGCGGCACCGTAGTAGCCCTTCGCCATCTTCATAACAGTGCGGTGGTGCTTACGGGCCATAACGCCGCGCTTGACTCGTGCCATAGTGAATCACTCCTATATATAACGTCGGAATCGGTAGTTGAGATGCGCGCGTTTAGGCGAGACGCGAGCTGACGACCTTGCGGTCGGCGGCGGAGATGGTGGTCTCCTGGCGGAAGTTGCGCTTACGCTTGGTGGTCTTCTTGGTGAGGATGTGGCTCTTGAAGGCCTTGGCACGCATGAGCTTGCCGGAACCGGTGACGCGGAAGCGCTTCTTGGTGCCGCTGTGGGACTTCATCTTAGGCATGGGGTTTCTCCTTATCGCTTACAGGACTTGCTTACTTATGCGTTGCTCTCGCCCTTGGCAGGCTTCTCGTCGAAGGCGCCCTTGATGGGTGCGAGCAGCATGATCATGTTGCGACCCTCGAGCTTGGGCTGCGACTCAACCGTCGCGACGTCCTTGAGGTCGGCAGAGAGACGCTCGAGCACGTTCAGACCCTGCTCGGGATGGGCCATCTCACGGCCGCGGAACATGATGGTTACCTTGACGCGTGCGCCCTTCTTGAGGAAGCGCAGCACATGGCCCTTTTTGGTCTCGTAATCGCCCACGTCGATCTTGGGACGGAACTTCATCTCCTTGACCTCGACGCGAGACTGGTTCTTACGAGCCTGCTTGGCCTTCATGGCCTGCTGGTACTTGAACTTACCGTAGTCCATGACGCGGCAGACCGGGGGATCGGCGTTGGGCGCGATCTCGACGAGGTCGAGACCCTGCTCGTCAGCGACGCGCTGCGCATCGCGGATGCCGAAGAGACCGAGCTGCGAGCCGTCGACGCCAATCAGGCGGCAACGAGTCGCGGTGATCTCGTCGTTGATGCGCGTGTCATCGTGCTTAGCTATTTTCGGTACCTCCCTCTTAAGAGATATGCAGACGAAAAAAACCCGGAGGCCATGGGGCATCCGGGCATCACGTGCTAACCTGCACAATCCACGCCCAAGGCGTGTCGCGCAAACATTGTGTGATAACCAGACAGCTACCCATATGGCGCCGCAAGGTGGGGGCCGTTTGCCCCGCTTCGTCAGGCACCGCTTTCGCAGTGCGGGATGAATAGTAACACATCCATACGCGCTTCACGGCTTCACCATGAGACTTTCTCGAAACCGTTCACCGATATATGTTGACCGCGCCGCTGCTCAAATCGACCGCTCCCCGAACTCCACATACCGCTTGCCCGGGCATCGCAGCCTCCCCGATACAATACTGCCATTGTGCGCGCTGAGCCCCCGTAGCGTCGTTGCGCGCCGGAAAGGATGGCCACTATGGGCCTTCGCTCAATGATTCGAACCCTTCTGGGACGCTCGTCGTCGTCCCGCGGACGAGGCAGCGCCGCGGTACGCACCATCGTCGAGGCGCCGCGCGAACCCGAAATCGCGCCGGGCTATCCCGCACGCGACTGGGAGGAGATCCCCGCGTACCTGCCCGTCGATCCCGCCGAGCATCGCGAGGCCGTCATCATCGCCACCGCCATCGCCGCGGCGGACAAGCCCGAGAGCTCCTTCTCGGTCAAGCGCGTTTCTATGGCAAATCCCGAGTATCGCCGCGTGGCGTGTGTCGCCAGCGCACTCGGTGCGGGAGCCCTCCCCGAGAGCTCCTTTGTAGTCAAGCATGTATATCGTCAGAAGTCTTTGGAGGAGACCCATGCTGCGTAAGTTCAAGATCTCGATCGACGGCACCGCCTACCTCGTAGAGATGGAGGAGGTCGGCGCTACCGCCACGCCGGCAGACGCCGTCGACCCCGCCGCGCCCGCTCCTGCCCCCGCGGCCGCTGCT
>CASELS010000060.1 GCA_949288855.1 uncultured Collinsella sp.
ACAAAGGATTCAAGGCCGCACTGCTCCTTGGATGAGGTTTCGCACTATCGCGACATTATACCCGGGGGAGAGGTCGAGCCTCTCGTGAGCCGACCGGGACAACAGGGTTTCACCCTGAACTTTACAGCACCGACTCAGATACCTGCCGGCCAGCGGCAGGCGGCAAGGTCGACCTTGCCCGTGGGCGTGAAGCGGACACCCTCCTCCTCAAGAAGGCCTCGCTGAACATCGATGCCGCCGAAGGCAAAGCCCTCGCAGAGGCTTCCGTCTGCGAAGACGACGCGATGGCAGGGGACGATACCCGGTCGCGGGTTGGCATGCAGGGCGAAGCCTACGTAGCGTGCGCGGCGCGGCTCCCCGATGAGCCGTGCAATCTGACCGTAGGTGGCTACCATGCCGCGGGGAATCTGCTCCACCATCGCATACACGCGCTCGAAAAACCCTTCGCGATCCATATGCTCCGCCTCCTGCAAGCGCTCGATTGTGCCAAACGTTATCTTGATTGTACCGATGGGGCAGGCGACTGTGCCGACGGGGGCACGGCTCAACAGCGAGCGGGAGTATCTGCCGGCTGAGTCGCAGCGCGCTCGCAGGGTGTCATTGTGCGGTATCCTTCTGATGTCTTTTGCCTTTCCTCATCTGGGAGCTTGTATGGATGTCCTGTCCTTTGTCCTTGCGCTCGCGCCGATTCTTTGGCTCGTGGCCGTCTTGCTCGTGCTCAAATGGCCGGCCTGGCGCGCAGCCGCCGGGTCGCTTGTCATAGCATGCCTTCTGGCGGCGACATGGTGGGCCCTTCCTATCGATAACGTCGCCACAGCTGCCCTCGAGGGCTTTCTCATGGCTCTCTGGCCCATTGTTGTGGTCATCATCGCGGCGGTCTTCACCTATAACCTGTGCGTGCGCACGGGCGCCATGGACACCATCTCGCGCATGATCACCTCCATCTCAAGCGACCGGCGTATGCTCGCGCTGCTCGTCGCCTGGTGCTTCGGCGGCTTTATGGAGGGGATGGCGGGCTTTGGCACCGCGGTGGCAATACCTGCGGGCATGCTCGCCGCGCTCGGCTACGCGCCCCTTCCCGCCGTGCTCATGTGCCTTCTCGCCAACGGCGTGCCCACGCCCTATGGCTCCATCGGCATCCCCACGGTCTCGCTTGCCGACCTGGTGGGACTCGACGCCTCTTCGCTTGCGTTCATGCAGATGATTCAGCTCGCCCCCTTCTTTATCGTCGCGCCGTTTCTTATCGTCGCCGTTGCGGGTAAGGGCGCAGGGTCCGATACGGGCGCCCCGTCGCTTGCCGAGCGCTTCCGCGGCGTTTCGCTCGTGGCGCTTGCGGCCGGTGTGTCCTTCACCGCGCCGGCGCTCCTTGTGGCCGCCTTCGTCGGACCGGAGCTCACCGTCGTGGTGGGCAGCATCTGCTCGCTTGGTGTGACCGCCGCCCTCGCGCGGCGCGCGGAGAAGTCGGGCGCGCTCGACGCGGCGTATCGCATGCAACTTGCCGTGCCGAAGGCCGGTGCCGCATCAGGCGAGGCGAGAGGGGAGACCGAGCTCACGCTGTCAGCCGCGTTGCGCGCCTGGTCGTGTTTCATCTTGATATTCGTGCTTCTGCTCGGCACCTCCAAGCTCGTCGCGCCCGTGAACGCCGCCCTCGCGCCGCTCTCTTCGACGGTCACCGTCTACAACGGGGCAGATCCGGGCACGCTTTCCTTCAGCTGGGTCAACACGCCGGGCGTGCTGATTTTTATCGCCGCCCTCATCGGCGGCCGTATCCAGGGAGCGACCCTGCGCGTTATGGCTGAGGTTCTTGTGGCGACCGTTCGGCAGATGATGCCGACGGTGGCGACCATGCTTTCGGTGCTTGGTTGCGCAAAGGTCATGGGGTACGCCGGTATGATCTCGGATATCTCGGCGTTTTGCATCGCCGTTGCCGGCGGTCTCTATCCGGTGCTCGCGCCGTGGATTGGCATGGTGGGCACCTTCGTCACCGGTTCGGGCACAAGCTCGGGCATGCTGTTTGGCCAGGTGCAGGCCGAGGCCGCGACTGCTCTTGGCATGAACGAGGCCTGGACGGTCGCGCTCAATTCGCTCGGTGTGGCTGCGGGCAAGATGCTCTCGCCCCAAACGCTCGCCATCGGGCTTGCCGCCGTGCGCGTACGCGGTAAGGATGCCGAGCTTCTGGGCGCGGTGCTGCCCTTTGCCATCGGGTTCCTCGTGGTCATGTCTGCCATCGCCATGGCGGGCGCCTACCTGATGCCGTAAAAAGGTAAACTAAGGCTAACTTATGGAGAGGATGTGAATCGCCCCAGTGAGCCTCTCCCATACAGAGAGTTTGCTAAAGTTAACTCAACGACAGGGCAGGTACCAGGCGATGAAAGAACCTCCCTTGTCCAGTTGATATCGCATCCCTCCCCTCTGTGCGATCAACGGTGCATACGAAAAAGCCCGCCGCAGATGCGACGGGCTTTTTCGTTGTTATAGGTGAGGCTTTGCCGGTTAGTTCAGGTAGCCGGAGTAGACCCAACCCTGGGTGCCGTTGTAGTCGATGAGCACCCAACCGTCCGCGGACTGGTCGAGCGGGCTCACCTGCGTGCCCTTGGCGAGCACGCCGATGCGGCGGCCGCTGTTGCGCGGCTCGGCGCGCACGTTCAAAGGAGCGGTGGTGGTGAGCTTGTTCATGGTGCTCGAGGTGCCGCCGGCGACCTCATCGTTCATAACGTTCCTACCCGCGGTGTCGCCCGGGTCAGATGCCTCGTCGTTCATGACGTTCTTACCGGCGGTGTCGTTGGGGTCCTCGTAGCCTCCCTTGGTGAAGGAGAGGTACTCGCCGTAGCAGTAGCCGGTCTGGCCCTTGTACTCGACGCGGAACCAGTGGTTCTCCTTGTGGGTGACCGCCACGGCCTCATCGGTGTTGAGAACGCCGATGACCTTGCCGTGCATACCGGCCTCGCTGCGGACGTTCAGCGGGCAGATGGCAAACATCTCGGTCTGCTTGCCGTCGTGAACGGTGCCCTCGGCCGTGCCCTCGAAGTTGAGCCAGCGGTAGTAGCAATAGCCCTCGGTACCGTTGTAGTTGACGTGGTACCAGCCGTCACGGCTCATGCCGTAGACCTCGACCGAGGTGCCCTGGGGCATAACGGCAACAACCTTGCCCTGCATGGAGGCGTCGGCGCGGAGGTTGAGCGCGGCGGTGGTCGCCATGGTGCAGACGCCCTCGGCGGCGAAGGCGGTGGCGGGGGTGCCGAGCGAGAGGCCGGCGGTGAGAAGGGCGGACGCCGCGATGGCGCCGAGCACGATCTTGGGTGAACGCTTGAGCATGGGCTACCTTTCTGTTTCGTGTCTATGGTGCGGATGCACCGCGGGCAAGTCTATCAAAGGTCCCAGGCAAAACGGCGGCCGTCCACTTGGGATGACCGCCGTTCAACAAGCAGTTAAGGGAATATGGATAACCTGCGGTTACCTTGTTGTTATTATGCGTGCTCCGGCTCGATCACGCGCCTCACGAGCTCCTCGAAAGCGCCCGCCTCGCAATCGGTATCGAGGATAAGGTCGCAGAAGGGACGCACATCGTCGGTGACGTTGGCAACACCCACGCCAAGCCCCGCCGCCTGGATCATGGCGAGGTCGTTTGCCGAGTCGCCGACGCCGATGGTGTCGGCCATGTCGATGCCGAGGACGCGGGCAAGATGCGCAAGCCCCGTGCCCTTGTCCACGCCGGCGGGCATGCACTCGACGTAGCGGTTGGAGGAGTAGGTGATGTCGAGGGGAGCCCCCGCGAAGCGCTCGCCGAGCTCGGCGCCCAGGCGCTTTGCGACGGAGAAGTCGGGGTCCATGAGAATCATCTTTACGATGGGCTCGTCGCCCACAAAACCGAGGTCGCACCAGCTATCGTCGATAAACTCCACACCGGCGATGCCCTCGACCTTCTGGCGCTCAAACTCGGGCGCGAACTGGATGAGGATGCGCCCGCTCGGCGTGTAGGCGTGCACGCATTGGCGGCGCTCGAGGGCGAAGGCGTAGATGCCCTCAGCGATGGCGCGGTCGAGCGTGGTGGAGATGATCGGCTCGTCCTCGCCGTAGCGGTTGACAAAGCCGCCGTTGTAGGAGATCACATAGGTGTCGCGCATGAGCTTGGGGTCCACGCCCGAGAAGCTCGCCACGATGGATTGGTAGGGACGGCCCGAGCACGGCACAAAGAGCACGCCGAGCTCGCGCATGCGCGCAAGGGCGCGCACGTTGGCCTCGGGCAGGCGGTGCCCGGGACCGAGGAAGGTCTCGTCCATATCGCTGGCGATAAGGCGGTACATGGCTCTCCTATCTCGTGGGGCTCGAAAAGAACGTCGGCGGCGGCGCAAATCGCCGCGCAAGGACAGGCGGGTGACGCGATGCGCGCGCTAGTACACCATGCCCATGGCCTCGCGCACCTCGTTAAGCGTTGCCTCGGCAATCTCGTTGGCGCGGCGGTTGCCCTCGTGGAGGACGTCCTTGACGTAGTCGAGGTCCTGCTCAAAGCGACGACGGCGCTCGCGGATGGGCTCAAAGTAGCTGTTGACCGCCTCGGTCACGTACTTCTTGAGCGCGCCGGCGCCGCTCATGCCAATCTCCTCGGCAATCTCGACCTCGCTGCGGCCGGTGCAGATGGCGGCGGTGGAGAGGAGGCCGGACACGCCGGGGCGCGCCTCGGGATCGAAGGTGATCATGCGCTCGGGGTCGGTCTGGCTCTTCTTGATGCGCTTGGCGGTCTCCTCGGCCGTCATGGAGATGGAGATGGCGTTGCCGTAGGACTTGCTCATCTTGCGACCGTCAAGGCCGGGCAGAAGCGGCGTGTCGGAAAGCAGGGCGTCGACCTCGGGGAAGACCTTGCCGTAGCGGTTGTTGAACCTACGGGCGATAAGGCGGGTGAGCTCGATGTGCGGCAGCTGGTCGCGGCCGACCGGCACGATGTTGCCCTTGCAGAAGAGGATGTCGCATGCCTGGTGCACCGGGTAGGTGAGCAGAAGACCCGTGAGCTCGTGGCCCGATGCCTCCATCTCCGCCTTGACGGTGGGGTTGCGCTGGAGCTCCGCCTCAGAGACGAGCGAGAGGAAGGGGAGCATGAGCTGGTTGCACGCAGGGACCGCAGAGTGCGCGTAGATCATGGTCTTCTTGGGATCGATACCGCAGGCAAGGTAATCCATAACCATGTTGTAGACGTTGTCCTGGATGTGCTCGGTGGTGTCGCGGTCGGTGATGACCTGGTAGTCGGCGATGAGCACGGCGGTGTTGACGCCCATGTTCTGCAGCTCGACGCGGCGCTTGATGGTGCCAAAGTAATGGCCGAGGTGAAGGCGGCCGGTGGGACGGTCGCCGGTGAGCATGCGGTAGGCGCCCGGGTTCTTCTCGAGGTCGGCCGCGATCTCGTTGCTGCGGCGTAGAGCGGTCTCGTAGCTGCGTTCGTTGGGCATGTTAGTGCTCCTTGTCTTTGTCTGACGGCCGGGGGAGAGTCCCTACTGGTCGTCGTGAAGGTGCTTGTGGATGCGGTGGATCTCCTCGCGGATCTCCTCGCGATGCTCGGCGCGCTGGCGCTCCTCGGCTTCTTCCTCCTCCTGGAAGGCGGGGTCGTCCGGGGTTACGAGCTCGTCGGTGTGCGTCTTAGGATTGTAATGGTGACGCAGCACCGGTTCAAACAGGTGCAGGCGCATGGCAAACGCGGCGGAGCAGACAAGAAGGAGGATGAAGATGAAGATGCGCGCCTCGACGGGGACCTGGTTGATGACCGTCGCGCCGAGGGCGAGCAAGATGCACCACGCGTAGATGAGAAGAACCGCCTGGCGCTGGTCATAGCCTTCTTGGATGAGGCGGTGGTGGATGTGTCCCTTGTCGGCTTGGCCGATGCTCACGTGCGCGCGCTTGCGGCGAACGATGGCCGAAAGCGTGTCCAGAATAGGAACGCCTGCCACGATGAGCGGGATAAGAAGCGAGGTCAGCGCGGCGGTGCGGCTCACCGAGAGCAGCGAGATCGTGCCAAGCGCAAAGCCGAGGAGAAGCGACCCCGCATCGCCCAAGAAGATGGACGCCGGGTGGAAGTTGAAGCGCAGGAAGGCGAGGGCCGAGCCAAAGAGCGCGATGGACAGCGCGGCGGCGTCGCCACGGCCGGAAAGCGCGGCGAAGCCGAACATCGCAAAGGCGGCGATGGCGGAGATGCCGGTGGCAAGGCCGTCGAGACCGTCGATGAGGTTGATGATGTTGGCAAACGCCACGAGGTACACGACCGTGATGGGGTAGGCAAGCCAGCTAAGGTCGATGTAGGCGCCCGGAACGAAGGGGTTCACGACAGACCCGATGACAAGGCCTCCTGCCGCGGCAACGGACGCAGCGACAATCTGTCCGGCGAGCTTGGCGCGCGGACGGAGCGAGACGACGTCGTCGATAGCGCCCACCGCCGTGATGAGGCAAAACGAGACGGCGAGCATGGGATAGTTGAGCGACATGCTCGGATGCGGCACCAGGGCGGACGGCCAGCCCCAGTTCCACGTGCCGACGATTTGGAGTATGCAGGCGACCACAAGGCCCGCAAAGACCGCGAGACCGCCCATGCGCGGGATGGGGCGCGTGTTGATGCGGCGCTTCGAGGGGTAGTCGACGGCGTCGAGGCGTATGGCGAGCCGCTTTACCGCGGGCACGAGCACATAGGTGGTCGCGAACGCCGCGGCGGCGAGGCATATGTAGGGCAGAAGCGAATCCATGTCTGGTGACCGCCGTGAATCGGGAGCGAATAAGCTGCGACGGTGACCGCCCGGCGGGGACGGCACCGAATCACACACATGATACTTGAACGCGCAGGATTCGCGGGCGCAAAGCGGTCAAGAACACGGTCACACCAGATAAGTTTTCACGTGGGAAACCCTGTACCTCCTAGATATCTAGCCCTTAGAGGGTGTGCGTTCCGACGATACGATCAAACCTCCTTATCATCGCGAGTCGCTATCGGAACCTCCAAAAAGGAAAGGGCCGCCACCTACTACAAGGCGGCGACCCTTCCAGCCTCCGCCTCACTTAGAGTCCACGGAGCCGTATCACTGGCATCACGTTATCCCAAAAGTTTGCTGGGACTCAAGGGGTACTGACGTCCTCATTACAAATAACCGCCCCCCGCTTTGCCATAATGAACCCACCTCTGCAAGGTGGGCGCCCTCATCGCCTCTTCCAGCGTCCTTAACAACGAAGGATACCTGTACTGGCGCGACTGTGTGGGCTCCCTAGAAAAACGCGACGGTTCACCCAGTTGCTCCGCGGGGGGCGGAACACCTTCATCATACGCGACGGGAAATCTATTACTAGTCTTGACTTATCCGAGCCGCTGTCGGATGATGGGAGTGTTCGTCTGAACGATATATTTCTCCATATAAAAGCCTATATTGTTGCCTAATCACGCTTGCCTTGGCGTGCATATGACTTGTTCGAAATGTAGGGGTGAAAACCGCATGGCCGACGAACCCATCAAGGCGGAGATTATTCTATATCAGTCTGAAGGCGCAAATGTGCCTGTACAGGTGCAGTTCACCATGGAGACGTTCTGACTCACCTAGAAGGCTATGGCTGAGCTGTTCGATGTTGACGCCAGGACGATCTCCGAGCATATTGGGAACATCTTCGAGTCGGGAGAGCTGGAAAAGGCCAGCTCAATGGTTTCTTCCGGAATATCCGGGAAAACTCAGAGGCGTCCGCCCGTCTACTAGTGCATGCTCGACTGCGCTTTGATATAAGGATGTCAAAGCAGCGTAGTGTATCGCTTGCGCATGCCCTATACGGCGCTGCGGACGGCGGTGTCGTGGAAACAGAACATATCGGGATGATGGCGCGATACCGTGAACTCGAACATGATGCCGTCCCGGTCGAACGTTCGGCTCGTCATAACGGCGACGTAATCCGCGCCGGCAAGGTCGAGAAGCTCGCGGTCGCGATCAGTCGCGCGCTCGACAGTGATGGTTCGCTTGCTTGTCGAGACCTCAACGCCGAGCTCGCCTTCAAGATAGTCGTAGATTGAGCCGGCAGCGATGTTTGGGGTGAGACCCGGGACGGCTTCGTCGAGAAACCAGCTCCGATCCAGAATGACAGGGCGCCCATCAAGCTCGCGTACGCGTTCGACGTAGATAACCTCTGACCCCACCTCGTGGCCGGTTCTCTCGGCAAGGCCCTCGTCTGCGACCAGCGTCTCGAAGGCGGTCACGCGGGTGGACGCCGCGAGATGGTTGCGCGCGGCCGTCTCGCGAAAAGACTCGATGCCGCCTACCTCAAACATCGTCCGCTCCTGCGGCCGCCATATCACGCGAACGCCCTTGCCGTGCACGGGCTGCACGAAGCCCTTCTCTTTGAGTAGGCCGAGCGCGCGGCGGAGCGTATTGTGCGAGCAGGCGTAGCGCGCGGTGAGCACGCTTTCGGAGGGGAGCATGCTCTGGTAGGGGTAGGCGCCGCTCTCTATGAGCGAGAGCAGGTCGCGGTAGATCGCATCGTAGCGCGCTTTCATGGTGCCCCCTCGGCCGGTGTCTGTTTGCGTCTTTAGCTTATCTGAATAAGTTGTGCATCGCGTGGAGAATGCCCGGAAAGCGCGCGTTTGCAGAAATCGCAAAGACGCGTCGGACGGGGTGCGTCATACTGAGGAAAACTTATTTGAATAAGCTGTGGCGTGGGACGACACGTGACGCAGCGGCAGAAGAGAAGAGGTTGAACGATGGGGGCGTACGCGGAGGATGCCGAACGGCTGCTTGCGGCCGTGGGAGGGCCCGAGAACATCGTGAGCGTCGCGCATTGCATGACGCGCATGCGCTTCGTGCTGGTCGACACGGCGCGTGTGGATACGGAGGCGGTGTCTTCGCTCGCGCCCGTGAAAGGCATCGTTACCCAGTCCGGTCAGTTCCAGGTGATCATCGGCAACGACGTCGCTCAGTTTTACCGCGATTTTGAGGACGTGCGCCAGGCGATGGCGCCCGCGGCCGTGGTGAGCGCCGTCGCAGGAGAGGAAGGC
>CASELS010000061.1 GCA_949288855.1 uncultured Collinsella sp.
CATGAAGCGCCGTCCAGCCGTCCACCTCGGGCGAGGACTCGTAGATGAACGCCGCGAGAAACGGCCGCGACCCCATGGTCTCCTTGGCGAGCGATTTGATCTCGGGAATGATATTGGTGCGCTTGCCGCTTGGGTCTTCGAGGTAAGCCACTTTGCCGCCGTCGCGCGAGACCACAAACTCGTCCCAGATGCGCGCCACGCGCGCATCGACCTCGGCGGGAAGCGCGCGGACCGCCTCGTCGTACCCAAACACCTTAAGATAGAGGAGAAACGCGCTGCCAGCGCTCATGCCGAGGGTCTCGCCGTGACGCGCCCGGAAGGCGGCGGCAAACGCGTCGAAGGCCGAGCGCAGGTCGCGCACGGCGTCATCGGGCCAGGGCTCGTCCAGGTCACGCCCGGCAAACGCGGCGAGGCGCGCGTAGTCGCCCTCCTCCGCGAGCACGATGCCAAAGACGGGGGCAACGCGGTAGAAGCGCATGAACTCCTGGTAGACGCGGTAGGCCTTGCTGTCGCTCGGCATGGGAACAACGCGCGTGATCTTGGCGAGAACCGTCGGCTGCCCCAGATAGCGCAGAACCGAGACGCGTTTGTTGCCCTCCTGCACGTAGAAGCGCTGGAGGTATTCGTAGACCACAATGGGCTCGTGGATGCCCTCGGCGCGCTGCGAGTCGATGAGGTCGCTCCACTTGCTCGCGAACTCCGTCGACGCCTCCTGCAGGGGCATGAAGCCCGACGAGAAGCTGTTCTGGCGCCCGCGCGTGCGCGTGCCGGCAATGAGCGAAAGGTCAATCTCGGCAAGACCGAGGGGAATCTCTCCTTGGTAGCCCTCACCCTTGAGGATGTCGTCGAGCGCGGGCGGATAGGGGTACCTGCCCGCGGCGACATCGGCCTGGAACTCCTTGGTTGCGCGCTTGCGGGCGCGGCGGTAATCCTCGAGCATGCGCTCCCCTTTCTATAGGGCAGATGTCCTGCGGCGGGAAGAGCCGGCCCCACGGGGCCCAGGCAAAAGCGCGCCGGGGACGGGCCCCGGCGCTAACACGTCCCTACAGGCGCTCGAATCGATAGGTGCGGCCCATGTACGGCTCTGCGTTGATGGGCAGCGGGAAGCCCTCGTCCATGAGGGCGTCTGCGGCAAAGACCCTGCCCGTGGTGAGCTCGCGGTAGAAGGCGCCCGGCGTGAGTCCGCGCGGGGTGACGTAGCGCGCCACGCCGTAGCCCTCGATGAGCAGGAGCACCGTGCCGAGCACGGCCGTGCTGCCGTCCTCTGCCACAAACTCCCAGGCGCAGACCTCGTCCGCGGGACCCGAGAGACGGAAGTAGCGGCCCTCGCGCACCACGCCCTCGATCTCGCGATTGAGCGCAACCTGCGCCCTGACGTGCTCGCAGGCGCGCTCGGGAAGGTCGTTCAGGTCGAGCTCATAACCAAAGCCGCCCCCCGCGAGCGCAACAGTACCGCGAGCAGAGATGGGGGTCGTGCGCCAATTGATCTCGTTGGGGCAGGCCGAAACATGCGCCCCCATGGTGGACGCCGGGTAGCCAAACGAGGTGCCGTACTGGATGGCGAGCCGGTTGACGGCATCGGTGTTGTCGCTCGTCCAGATCTGCGGCGTGTAGTAGAGCATGCCGGCGTCAAACCGGCAGCCGCCCGCCGAGCAGCCCTCGAACAGGATGTGCGGGTAACGCTGCACTAAGCGCTCAAGAAGCTCGTAGAGGCCGCGCGTGTAGTCGTAGAGCACCTTGCCCTGGTCGGTTGCGGTGGCGGAGTAGAGGTCCACGATGTTGCGATTGCAGTCCCATTTGACGTACTCGATGTTTGCCTGGTCAAAGACGGCGCACAGCTGCTCGTAGATGTTGTCGCGCACCTCTTTGCGCGAGAAGTCGAGCACGAGCTGGTCGCGGCCGAGCACGGGATCCTTGCCGGGTATGGCGAGCGCCCAGTCGGGATGCGCACGGTAAAGGTCGCTGTCCTCGGAGACCATCTCCGGCTCTACCCAGATGCCAAACTTGAGCCCGAGCGCGTTCACGCGATCGACAAGCTCAGCGAGGGTGCCCCCGAGCTTCTCCTCGTTGACGTACCAGTCGCCGAGGGCGCGGAAGTCATCGTTGCGCCTGCCAAACCAGCCGTCGTCCATCACGAGCATCTCTATGCCGAGCTCTGCAGCCTTCTTGGCAAGGTCCACGAGCGTGTCGCCCGTGAAATCGAAGTAACAGGCCTCCCAGCTGTTGAGGAGCACCGGACGCGGACGATCGCGCCAGGTCCCCCGCACCACGCGCGTGCGGATGCAGCGGTGCAGGTTCTGCGAGAGGGCGCTCAAACCATGCGCCGAGTAGCTCATGATGACCTCGGGGGCCACGAGCTCCTCGCCCGGCGCGAGCGGATAGGAGAAGCGGTCGTCGGCAAGACCCATCTGCATGCGCGTCTGGGCGTACTGGCAGCGCTCGACCTCGGCCTCAAAGCCGCCGCTCCACACGAAGCTCATCGACCAGGCACGGCCCGCGGTCTCGGTGGTCGCACGGTCGCAGAGAATCATGAGCGGGTTGTACTGGCCGGAGGACATGCCGCGGCGACTGCCCACATGGAAGCTGCCGTGATCGACAAAGTGGCGGTCGACGCGGCGCTCCATGGCGTGGCGTCCACTGAAGGTGATGACGTCGAAGCTGCCGTGCGTGAAGTCGAGGCACGCCGTCTGCAGGCGGTCGATGGTAAGGGCGGCATCGCCGGTGTTGCGCACGACGGCGGCACGGCAGATGACGTCGAGATGCGGCATGACGCCGTAGAGGAGCTCGACCTCAAGGCCCAGGCGAGGGTCGGCAAGCGTCACCGAGAGCGTCTCCGCACCGTCGCCCTCCCCCTCGTCGTACACCGCGGGAAGACCCGGCAGCGAATACTTGCCCGAGTGCACCTCATGGCGCGCATAGCGCAGATCGCAGCCGTACACGCCGGCGGCGTCGCGTACGCGCAAAAGGGGCGCGCGCATATCGCCCGCGCCGTCAAAGGGAAACTCCTGCGGCAGCACGTCAAGCGAATAGGTGCGGTCGTGCACGTCGTGCGGACAGACGCACAAACCGCTGCGGTCCGCATAGGTGACGAGATAGTCCATGGTCCCCTCGGAGCGTGTACCGTAGTACAGATGCAGCAGGTAACCCGGCTCATCGACACGCATCTGGTAGGTCGTATTGTCGGTGTGGAGGGTGAAGGTGCGGCTCGTCTCGTCCACGATGATAGGCATGGGTCCCCAATCCAGGTCAGATGTTTCGGTCGGTTCTCCCCCGCTTGCGCCCTGCGCCTGCGCATCGCCCGCACCCCAAACGAGGTGCGGGCGATGCCGGTCAGCCCGGCACGTCAACGGGCAGAACCACAAAGTATGGGTATGTTACTTTACCGCGCCGTTGGTAACGCCGCCGATGATCTGCTTCTGCGCAAAGATATAGAAGATAATCATCGGGAGCATGGCGAGCAGGTACGAAGCAAAGGCAAGCGGATAGTCCGTGCCAAACGCCGTCTGGAAGCTCATCTGAGCAAGCGGCAGGGTGTAGACGCCCGAGCCACCCATGATAACGAGCGGGGTCATGACGTCGTTCCACACCGCAAGGCCGGTGAGCACCGCCACGGTGGCGTGCATGGGCTTCATGATCGGGAAGATGACCTTCCAGAACGTGGTCCAGGTGGAAGCACCGTCCACACGCGCCGCCTCTTCGAGCGCAATGGGGATGTTACGCAGGTAACCGGTGTAGAGCATCACATTCATGGGCATGTAGAAGACGATGTAGAGAAGCATCACGCCGACCATGTTGTCGAGGTGCAGGATTGCCGTCTGCTTGACGAGCGGCATCATGAGGATCGCAAAGGGCACGTACATGCCGGCGATGATGAACAGATAGCTCCACTTGAAGGCACGACGCTCCATGTTGCGGCCGATGGCGTAGGCGGCAAGCGAATGGATAAGAATCGACACCACCACCGCCACGACCGTGATGATGAGCGAGTTCATGAAGGACGTGAAGAACTGCGTTGCCTCCATGGCCTCAAGGAAGTTCGCGAAGTCCCAGTTGGCGGGCAGCGAGAAGATCTCGAGACCCGTGGGCATCTTGTCAGAGATCGCGATACGCACCGTCATGTAGAGCGGGAATACGATAACGATGAGCGCAAGCAGGATGAGCCCTGCGGTGATGGGCCAGTTCACCCGTTCCTTAACCTTGGCCCCAAATGCATCTTTAGCCATTAGAGCTGCTCCTCCTTACTGCTCAGGAAGTTCGTCTGCAGGATCGAGATGACGGCGATCAAGATGAAGAACATCACGGCGTTGGCGCACTGGAAGCCAAACTGGCCGCCCGAAAGGCCGTTGTTGTAGATGAGGTAGGAGATGGACTCGGTGGACTGCGACGGGCCGCCCGAGGTCATGGCGACGATCTGGTCGAAGACCATGAGCATGTTCTTCATCACGAGCACCATATTGGTGGTGACGCTCGGCATGATGAGCGGGAACGTGATGTAGCGGAACTTGTTCCAGCCCGTGGCGCCGTCGAGGCTGCCCGCCTCGTACACGTCCTCCGGCACGCTGGAGAGACCGGTGATGTAGATGATGGTCGTCTGCGCGCAGGACTGCCACACGAGCACCACCACGATGGCAATCCAGGCGAGGTCGGGCGAGGCCAGAATGGACTCGGTGCCGGTAAGCGCCGGGATAATCCAGGTGAAGAGGTAGCTAAAGACGTAGCCCACCACGAGCGCACCCAGGATCTGGGGAACGAAGAACAGACCGCGCAGCGCGCTCTTGAACTTGATCTTGCTCGACAGGGCGATGGCCAGAAGCAAACTGATCACGTTGGTGAGGATCGTTGCCACCACGGCCACCTTGAACGTGAACAGGTAGGAGTTACCCACGCGCGCATCGCTAAAGAGGTCGAGGTAGTTCTGGAGACCCACGATGTCAAAGGCACCGTAGCCCTTGGAGTTGGTGAAGCTGTAGAACACACCCGTGAGAAGCGGGAAGGTGTTGAACGCCACAAACAGCACGAGCACGGGGATGAGGATCGCGTAGAACGTCTTCATGCGGCCCGAGCCGACTTTGCTCTTGCTAAGACTTGCCATTGCTTATCCCCCTTACTGCTGGCTCTCGTACTCTTGGACCTTGCGGATGACCTCGCGGTTGTAGCGTAGCCAGTCGGTATCGAACTTCTCGAGGAAGGCGGCGATGGCGGTTTCGTCATCGCGCTCATCAAGAAGCATCGTCTGGAGCTGGGCGTCGACCGCCATGGCGGACTGGTAGGAGTGGTCGAGGTAGTCGAGCACGCGCCCCTCGTCCAAAAATTCCTGGATGCCGTCAAAGAGCGGGTCGAGCTCGAAATCGCCCTCCGTGCAAGGAATGGCGCGCTGGTCGGAGATGTAGGTCTGCAGGTTCTCCGGCTCGGCGAGGTAGGAGAGCACCTCGAAGACCTCGTCCTTATGCGGGCAGGTCTCGGCCACGCACCACTGCAGGTCAACGCCGGACACCACGATGCGGTCCGCCGGGTCATCGGCAGACGGCATGGCGAACATGCCGACGTTGATAGCGTCGTTGCCCGTCAGAATCTGCGGAACGGCGAAGCTGCCGCAAGGGTACATCGCGCTCTTGCCGTTGGCAAAGCTCGTGCAGGCGTCGTTGTAGCTCGCCGCGAACGGTCCGGGCTCGCCGGGCAGGCACGTCTGGCTGTACTGAAGCATCTGGCGCATGCGGCGCGCGGGCTCGCCGTAGTAGTCCGCGAACTTCGCGTTGCCGGCGTTCACCTCACGGGCGAGGTCTGCGGGCACCATGTTGACGGTAATGGAGTTCCAGGGACTCAGGATGGTCCAGGTGTCGAGGTAGCCAAGGTAGAACGGCGCAACCTCGCCCTCGGCCTTGATCTTTTCACAAAGCTCGATGAGCTCATCCCAGGTCTCGGGAATCTGCCAACCGTGCTCCTCGAACATATCGACGTTGTAGAGCATGCCCGCGGCGTTTGCCACATACGGCACGCCGTAGATGCCGTCCATCGGCACGTAGGTGACACTCTTCAAGATGTCGCGGTAGGCCTCGCTCACCTGATTGATGCCCTCGTAGGCCGAGACGTCAGCCAGGATGTTGGAGTCCACGAAGTTTGCGTAGTCCGCATCGCCACCGATGCCGATGACGTCCGGGTAGTTCTCGCGCACAAAGCGCGTCTTCATGATGGTGACGGCGTCTGCCGGGCTATCGATCTTGAGCACGATGTTGTCGTGCGTAGCGTTGAAGTCGGCCTGGATCTGGTCGAAGAGGGCCTTGGCCTCCTGCTTGTAGGAGACAATCTCCACCTCGACCTTGCCGTCCGCGGTCTCGCTCGTGCAGCCGGCGAACAGAAGCGACGAGAGCGCCGCCGCCGAGAGACCGAGCGCGGAGCGCCTGGTGATTGGCTTGGATACCATACGCGTATCAGCTCCCCTCTCGGACTAGTGGACGATGGCGAGCTCGGTGTCCTTGTCGAACACATGCAGCTTGTCGACGTCGAAGGCGACCTTGATGCGGCTGCCCGTGCGGACGGGGTTGGTGGCCGAGATGTGCGCGGAGATGGCGCCGCCGTCCACGTCGCCGTAGATCATGGCTTCGGAACCCAGGAGCTCATAGACCGTAACGACCGCCTCGATGGGCTCGGAGAGCTTCTTGTTCTCGGCGTACTCGTGCTCCTCGACAACGTCCTCCGGACGGATGCCGGCGATGACGACTTTGCCCACATAGGGCTTGAGCGCGGCGGCCTTGGTGTCGGGCACCGTGATGGTGTTCTTGCCAAAGGTAAGGGTCACATGCCCCGCGGCCTCGCCCACCGTGGCGTCGATGAAGTTCATCTGCGGGCTGCCGATGAAGCCGGCAACGAAGAGGTTGCACGGCTCGCTGTAGAGCTTCGCGGGCGTATCGACCTGCTGCATGACGCCGTCCTTCATGACGACGATGCGCGTGCCGAGCGTCATGGCCTCGGTCTGGTCGTGCGTGACGTAGATGATGGTGGCACCGAGGCGCTGATGGAGCTTGGAGATCTCGGCGCGCATCTGCACGCGGAGCTTGGCGTCGAGGTTGGAGAGCGGCTCGTCCATGAGGAAGACCTTGGGCTGGCGCGCGATGGCGCGACCCATGGCGACGCGCTGGCGCTGGCCGCCGGAGAGCGCCGAGGGCTTGCGATCGAGCAGCTTCTCGAGGTCGAGGATGCGCGCAGCGTCGTGCACGATCTTATCGATCTGGTCCTGCGGGGCTTTGCGCAGGCGCAGCGGGAACGCCATGTTCTCGTAAACCGTCATGTGCGGGTAGAGCGCGTAGTTCTGGAACACCATTGCGATGTCGCGGTCCTTGGGCTCCACGTCGTTCACAACGCGACCGTCGATCTTGAGCGTGCCGGAGGTGATGTCCTCCAGGCCCGCAATCATGCGCAGCGTGGTCGATTTGCCGCAACCCGAAGGTCCGACAAAGATGATGAACTCCTTGTCGGCGATCTCGAGGTTGAAATCCTTCACCCCCTCGTAGCCGTTCGGGTACTTCTTGCCCACGTGTTCGAGCGTAAGTCCGGCCATTGAACTTCCCCTTCCGTAGCGGGTCCCTCTGCTTTGCAAAAAACAACAGGCAAAGCGTATCGGAGATGATGGTAACATCTACCTTTTTGCACGATATATCTAGTATTATGTTATGTTCTATTTATCTGTTCGCTATTTCGCAGGTATTTGAGTTGTTTATCTTACAGTTTGGCGAGATTCTTTTCGCCGAACGGTCGATTTTTCGGCGGCAACGGTTGGATAAACCCACGGCTATCAGACTTGCGCTGCGTACCTTAAACCGCTATCTTAGCTGGTAATCTACTGTGTCTAAGGAGCGATTGCCAAAGTTTATACCACAATGCGTCTAATATAGCGCAACTTTATACCCCTATTAACAGTTGTACGCATTATGGTATATTCAAATCAGAAACTCGCAAAGAGAGGAATTGCGTATGCGCCCGCACGAGATCGACTTCTCCACCTTCGAAGGAGGGGTCTTTACCGACCTCATGCCCTACCAATACGGCCGCGAGGTCTGCACGCCAGCCCATGCCTTCGGTCCGGCGCGGCGCAGCCACTACCTGTTCCACTACATCCTCTCGGGGGCGGGCGTGTTCACCACCACCTCCGAGAACGGCGAGCGCACAGACTACCCCCTCCGTGCCGGGGAAGGCTTCTTGATCTTCCCGACCGAAATCACCACCTACGTCGCCGATATGGACGACCCCTGGGAGTACATCTGGGTGGAGTTTGATGGCGCTCAGGTAAAGTCGGCACTCGATAGACTCGGCATAAGTGCTGCCAACCCCGTCTATCACTCGCAAAACGACGAGGCGTGCAACACCATGGTCTCAGCCATGCGCGCCCTCATCGAGCACCGCGACGCCTCGCCGTTCGAGCACGTGGCAGATACGTATCGCTTCCTCGATGGCCTCGTCCGCTCCGCCGTCCCCTACCGCACCTCCGCAGCTGGTAAGCTCCACGGATACTATGTAGACGCAGCGCTCGAGTTTATCGCCGAGCGCTACCGCACCAATATCGGTGTCGAGGACATCGCGCGACACATCGGCCTCAACCGCAGCTACTTTGGCAAGGTGTTCAAGGAGTCCATGGGGGTGTCGCCCCAGCAGTTCTTGATCGGCTATCGCATGGAAAAGGCGGCGGACCTCCTCAAACTCTCAGCACTCTCGGTTGCCGAGGTCGGAAGGTCCGTCGGATACCCCAATCAGCTTCACTTCTCGCGCGCATTTAAAAGCGTACACGGCGTCTCCCCGCGCGCCTGGCGTCGCGAGCACGCGGGGAACGTCGCGGAGGGCGCAGAGATCACGCCCGTTTCATCCAGATAAAGTCCCAACCGGAAAGCTCGACCGTCTCCGCCTCCTCGGTGACGCCCGTCACAAGATCGGTGTAAACCGCGCGCTCAGGCATCCAGATGGTCTTAGCCTCGT
>CASELS010000062.1 GCA_949288855.1 uncultured Collinsella sp.
GGAACGGGAGCTTGCCGAACGCCTGCACGCCGTCGCTCAAAAAGAGGCAGCGCGGGTTCTTACTTTTGACGGCTTTGGCGATCGCGGCGGGTTCCGCGGCTAAGCGCTGACCCCTTTTAGGGTGCCGAGCGCGCCGGTGGTATCCTCGGCGCGCCTAAGGTAGCCAACTCAACAAAAGAAAGCGGCGGAGCATTGCGTCTCCGCCGCTTTCTTTGTATTCGTTTAGCTCAACGGTTCCGCTTGCGCTGGTTATTCGCCTCCAAAGATCTCCATGATGTCCGAGAGGGCGGAAAGTGGGCTCTCCTTCTTCTTTGTACGGGTCTGGCGATAGCGGTCGTCGCTTCGGTCGAATGGCATCCGCCTCCGCTCGTCCTCGCGGCGCGGACGCTGCTCGTAGTAGTCGTCGCGTGCACCGCGCGCTCGGTCGATGATCTTGTCGAGTTCCCCGCGGTCGAGCCAGATGCCGCGGCACTCCGGGCAGTAGTCGATCTCGACGCCGTTCTTCTCGGTCATCAGCAACGTCACGTCTTTGCAAACCGGGCACTTCATAGCTGTCTCCTGTCTGTAGGCGGATGTGCATGTGTTCGCGTATGCCCTCGTTGGCGCACGCTTATTCCGCGCTCGGTAAGCGGTAGCAACCGGACGGGGAGCGGGTATCATCGACGTAGGTGTAGGCGAGGAGGCCCTATGAGAACATTTGTCGCGCTCGAGTTGCCCGAGGCGTTTGAGGACGAGGTGGCAGACCTCGCACGCCAGCTGTCGGGCATGGTGTCCGGCCGTTTCATGAAGCGAGAGACCTACCATCTGACGCTTGCGTTTCTGGGAGAGATTGGCGAGGCGGAGTCTCGCGAGGTCATTGCGGCGCTCGATGAGGTGGCAGATGCCTGTGCCCCCGTTGCCCTGCGACCTGAAGGCTTAGGGACGTTTGGCAAGCCGCGCGATTGCACGCTCTGGCTCGGTCTCGTGCAAACAGATGAGCTCATGGCCCTTGCGAACGAGCTGCGCACCCGGTTGGATAAGCGCGATATCGCATACGATCGCAAGGCCTTTCGTCCGCATATCACCCTTGCCCGCCGCGCCGTCCTTCCCAAGGCGCCGCTCGAGGGCCTGGTGTTTCCCGCGGCAGGCACCGCGCACCGGCTAACGTTCTTCAAAAGCACCCTCTCGCAGGAGGGTGCCTCCTACAAACCGCTGTATTCGGTAGAGCTCAAAGCTCTGAGTTCGTGATCTAAAAAGTCATTCGAGATCTCTCATATCTGTCGCTCTCACTGCTCTCTTTGAGTTATCCTGGCGAGTATTCGGAATAAAACCTGGGCAGTGGAGATTCGATGTCTGATCGCTTCAGCGTAGAATACGATTCAAGCATCTCTTTTGAGGAAGCGGTGCAGGCCCGGTTAATCGCTAATTCGAAGATCACCGGGGAAACACTTTTGTCGGTGATAAAACGGCTTCTGAAGACATGCGATACCTTTGATTTTTGTGTCGCCTTTATTACTGACTCTGGGCTTCAGCCTTTGGTCCAGATTCTTGCTGAGCTAAAGGAGCGCGGTGTCCGGGGTCGTTTGCTTACATCCACGTATCAGAGCTTCAATAGCCCAGCGGTCTATCGCAAACTTCTGGAATACGAAAACATTGAAGTCAGAATCTTTCAGGGAAATCTCCATGCCAAGGGCTATTTATTCCGTTCGCCAGAGCAAAACACGGTCGTGATTGGAAGCTCGAACCTGACCCAATCCGCTTTGACATGTAATCGAGAATGGAACGTTCTGTTTCACACGACTTCGTCCGAAGGCATTATGCTTCCCCTGAACAGGGAGTTCTCTTATCTTTGGGATAGTCCAGAAACGGTTGCTCTCTGTGAGAGCTGGATCGATTCCTATAGCAGCTATCGCACGTCAATGGTTGGGCGTAGCTCAGTCCGATCGACTTTTTACTCGCTTGAATATGACAGCTCGATAACCAAGGACAATGCCAATAAGATCGTGCCCAACAAGATGCAAGAGAAGGCTCTCGCATCTTTGAGGCAGATTCATCTGTCGCATCAGCCAAGAGCACTGCTCATTTCCGCAACCGGAACGGGGAAGACCTATTTATCTGCGTTTGACGTGCTTGCTGAGCGACCGAAGAGGGTTCTGTTTCTTGCGCATCGCGTTCGGATTCTGGAGGCGTCGTCGAGAAGCTATCAAAGGCTTCTTGGAGATCGTTATCAATGTGCGATATACGACCCGCGCAAAGATTGTTCTTCAGCTACCTGTCTATTTGCCATGTGCTCTACCATGAGCAACCATCTCCAGGGTTTTCCCAAAGACTACTTCGACTATATCGTTGTGGATGAAGCCCATAGGACGGGTGCATCGAGTTATCAGAAGATCTTGTCGTATTTTGAGCCAGGTTTTTGTCTTGGTATGACGGCAACGCCTAATCGCACCGACGGTTACGATGTCTTCTCTCTCTTTAATCACGTAATTGCTTATCAGATCTCACTCCAGGATGCGCTGGAGAGCGAGATGCTCGTGCCCTTCCACTACTTCGGTATTGCGGATCTTTCGATTGACTTTGAATCCGAAGACGATCTCTCGCTTTTCTCGAAGCTCACCTCGGAGGAGCGAGTCCGTCATATTGTGCAGAAGATTGAGGAATATACCGTCGACAAGCAGGAGCGTCGAGGTCTCATTTTTTGTAGTAGGAACGATGAAGCAGCGCTTCTATCTAAGATGTTCAACGAGCTTGGCTATCGAACTTGCGCATTAAGTGGGGCAAACAGCGATGCGGAGAGAAATGATGCTATCAAGCGTTTGGAGATCGGAGAGCTCGAGTACATCTTTTCTGTCGATATTCTCAACGAGGGCGTTGACATACCCTCGTTGAACCAGATCATCATGTTAAGAAGGACGGAATCCGCGATTGTTTTCGTCCAGCAGCTGGGGCGAGGATTGCGTAAAGACAAGGGCAAAGACTTCACACTCGTCTTGGATTTTATCGGGAATTACCAGAAGAACTTCCTTGTACCCGTCGCTTTATCTGGTGACAAGACCTTTAACAAAGATCGCCTCCGCTCGATTGTTAAGGGAGGCGGTTCCTGCATTCCTGGGGCATCTACGATCAGTTTCGATCGGATATCGGAATCGCGGATCTATCGCGCTATCGACGGGGGAGATTTCACGGCGGCTAGGTTTCTCCGGGATGAGTACCGCGATCTTAAGAACAAGCTGGGCCGTATTCCCGATCTGAAGGATTTCGAGGCAAACGGATCAATTGACCCTCTGCTTATTTTCAAGAAATACGGTTCATACCACGCCTTCTTGAAGAAAAACGAGAAAGACTACCTCACCCATTTTTCTGCACGTCAAGAAGGGGCTCTTAAGTTCGTATCGCAGAAGCTCGCAAACGGGAAGCGATTCGAAGATCTTTTTCTTCTGAAGGAGCTGATTGCGAGGTGCAGTATCGCAGAGGCTGATTTACCGGAGCTCTTTTCGGCACACTCTAAAGTTGCTATGCGATTGGGTGTGATTCGCTCAGTGGCGGCAGTTCTTCACGGCGACTTTTCGGCAACAGCTGGTTTTATGCCATTGGTTGAGTGGAGAGAGGGAGAGCTGCTTCTTGCAGGTGAATTCGAAAGATGCCTAGATGACGCGGTGTTCAGGCGTCAGCTAATGGATGTCGTTGAATTCGGCCTTCGGAGGCACGAGTCCCAGTATGCCGAACTTTACAAAGGGACCAGCTTTGTCTTGTATGCGAAATACACATACGAAGAAGTCTGCAGGCTGCTCTGTTGGGATCAGAACATCAATAGCCAAAACATTGGTGGATATAAATACGATGACAAGACGAACACATACCCCGTCTTCATCAACTACGACAAAGATCCCTCAATCAGTGACTCGATCAAGTATGAGGATCGATTTATCTCACCTGATGAATTGGTTGCGATTTCTAAGCAGCCTAGAACATTAGCGTCCCCTGAGATTCAGCGCCTTAAAGCTTGGCCGGGTAATGGAATGAAAACCTACCTGTTTGTTCGTAAGAACAAGGACGATAAGGAAAGCAAGGAGTTTTATTTTCTGGGAGAAATGCATCCGACCGGGGACTTTAGCCAAATCATTATGCCGGTGGTAAATAAAAGTGCGGTTGAGATTACCTACGAGCTCGATACTCCCGTAAGGCAGGACTTGTACGAGTACCTGTTAAGCGATATCGAAGAGGGTTTGGAGAGCTAGTCGGTGCTTGTCTGAGTAAGGGGCAGGGATCGTTCGAGCTCTTGAACAACTTTGATATCCGCGGGAAGCCAGTTTACCGTGTTGATACTAGCGGCATCGAGCCACCGCATATCCTCGTGCTCGGTATCGGAAATAGTCTCCTGCGGCATGCTGCACAGGAAGCAGTCCATCGTGAGATGGAATGAGTCGTAGTCGTGCTCGACGGTGCAAAGATAGCGAGGGTCAACAAGTGTAATATTCAGTTCCTCGCGTATCTCTCTGATACAGGCGCTCGCGCTACTTTCTCCGGTCTCTACCTTCCCGCCAGGAAACTCCCATCCTCCTTTGAACTCGCCGTAGCCGCGCCGAGCTGCAAGGATGCGGTCATTGTCGTAGATGATGGCAGCTGCGACGTGAATGGTCTTCATGAGGTTCGTCTCCCAGGAGCTTGATGCGATCAGTGCGCCAGGGAGCATTATAGGTGTTTGCCGCGTCTGGTACCAATTTCTTGTCCGCACGAGACCGTACGCTTATTCCAGCAGAAAGGGGTGCGCTAGCAAGCGCGCCCGCGAGGTTGGGAGGCAACCATGTACGAACCGTCACGTGTGCTCGCGTCGTTTTACGTGGCAGGGTTTCAGTTTGGCGAAGGTGCTCTCGTCTTGGGAGACCTTACGGTCGGCGCAAAGCTGGAGATGGTCTTAGAGCCGGACAATCCGCATGATCCATCTGCCATAGCGCTCCGTTTTGCCGGCAAGCGCATAGGCTATATCCCGGCGGAGCATAACGAGCTGTTTGCGACCATGCTTTACTACGGTCATGCCGACGCCCTCGAGTGCATCATTCAGCAGGTGTCTCCTGAGCGCAGCCCGTGGCACCAGGTGCGCGCCGCTGTCTACATTGTGGATGCACGTTCTGCGCAGCAGTAGGCGTATGAAAAGACCCCGCACCTTAAACGGGTGCGGGGCCAGCGCGAACGGAGCTGTCTCGTGTGTTACCAGATGCCAAGCATGTGCTGCATACCTAGGCTGACGGCGGCAATGCCGACCCAGCAGCAGAGGCCCATGAGGATGGGTTTGCCGCCCGTTCGCACGAGCTTCACCAGGTCGGTGTTGAGGCCGATAGCCGCCATTGCCATGACGATGAAGAACTTAGAGAGCTCCTTCACCGGTGCCGTGACCGTGCTCGGCAGGGCAAAGACGGTGGTGATAACGCTCGCGAGCACGAAGAAGATGATGAAGTAGGGGAAGATCTTCTTCAGGCTGAACGTGCCAGCTGACTCCGCGTCTCCTGCCGCGGCCGCCTTCTTGGCGCGACGCAGCTGCAGCACCGCCAAGGCGAGCGTGATGGGGATGATGGCGAGCGTGCGCGTGAGTTTGACGATGGTCGCGGTGTCGAGCGTGTTGGCGCCCGGATGCATGCCGTCCCAAGCGGACGCCGCCGCGGTTACCGAGGAGGTGTCGTTCACCGCGGTGCCGGCGAACAGGCCGAAGCCCTCGTTGGTGAGGCCGAGCATGCCGCCGAGTGCGGGGAAGATGAGGGCGGCGATGATGTTGAAGAGGAAGATAACCGAGATTGCCTGGGCAATCTCCTCGTCATCGGCATCGATGACGGGTGCTGTTGCGGCAATGGCCGATCCGCCGCAGATAGAGGAGCCCACGCCCACGAGCGTGGAGATCTTGGACGGGATTTTGAGTGCGCGGCACAAGACGAAGGCAATCACGAGGGAGGTGGTAATGGTCGAGATGATGATGGGGAGCGACGTGGCGCCAACCTGGGCAATCTGAGCGAGGTTGAGGCCAAAGCCGAGCAGGATGACGGCGTACTGGAGCACCTTTTTAGAGGTGTACTTGATGCCCGGCTCGAGCGAGGTGGTGTCGCGGTTGCGCAGCAAAAGCGCGACGGCCATGCCGATGAGAATGGCAAAGACCGGGCCGCCGACTACCTCAAACTGCTTACCGAGCAGCCAAGCGGGGAGTGCTAGGGCTAAGCAGAGTGCGATGCCGCGGGCGTTGGTGCGTATGCTCTGGGCGAGTTGCATATAACCTCCTCAAAATCGTTTTTCTCCATGCTATGCTCCTCGTTCCATAATTAGAATCTACCTAACGGTTATACTTGCATTAGAAATCGTTATAGGTTGGAGACCCGTGCTCGATTATCGCGTTCGCAGCTTTCTTGCCGTTTGCTCGCTCGGCAGCTACACCCGTGCCGCGGCAGAGCTTCATATCACCCAGCCCGCCATTACGCAGCATATTCATGCCCTTGAGGCTCACTATGGTTGCGCGCTCTTTGAGCGAAGCGGCCGCTCGATGCGACTGACACCTGCGGGCGAGCTGGCTCAGCAGCGGCTCACCGTTGCGGCAAACGATGAGGGGCGCTTGCGCCGCGAGCTTGCTGCCCTCGCTGATGAGGGGGCGCACCGGACACTCAGACTCGGATGTACGCGCACCATTGCAGATTACCTCGCGCCGCGCCTGCTCGCCCATATGACAAGGACGGGAGGGCAAGGGAGCGTTGCCATGCGCGTGGGTAACACCGCGGAGCTCACCGACGCACTCGATGCCGGTGCACTCGACCTTGCGCTGGTGGAGGGTTCCTTTGACAAGAGCAGGTTTGATGCCGAGGTGCTCTCCCGCGAGTCCTACATCGCCGTTGCCCGCGCCGGCGTACGCGCTACATCGCTTGAGGACCTGCTCGACCGTGAGCTGGTGGTGCGCGAGAAGGGCTCGGGTACGCGCGAGATCCTGGAGCGTCTGCTCGGCGCCCATGACGTTGCCTTGGAAGACTTTGCGGGCCTGATCGAGCTCGGCGGCATCCCCGTTATCAAGGCGTTCGTGGGGGAGGGCGATGCGGTGACGTTCATCTATCGCATCGCGGTGGAGGACGAGCTCACAAGCGGCGCTCTCGTTGACGTGACACCTCCCGATCTTGCTTTGGAGCACGACTTCACCGGTATCTGGGAACGCGGGAGCCTCTACGGGGATGAGCTGCGCGCCCTTGTGGTGCAGTGGCGGGAGCATCTTTGTCCGCACGGTGCGATAGGCTGATGATGGGTACAAAGCACGCAGATGCATGCGGTTAGGAGCGACGATGAACGAGATTAGATGCCCCAAATGCGGGACGGTTTTTACCGTGGACGAGTCTGGCTATGCAGACATTGTACGGCAGGTGCGTGACGAGCAGTTTGCCGCGGAGCTCGCGGAGCGCGCCGAGGCGTTTGAGCGCGAGAAGAACCAGGCCGTGGCGCTTGCCGAAGCGAGTGTGCGTGCGGAGGGCGACCGCGCCCTTGCCGCCGCCCGCGCCGAGGGGGAGCGTGAGCTTGCCGAGCGTACGGCAAAGATCGGGGAGCTCACGGCAAAGCTCGATGCAGCCGAACGCGAGCGCACGCTCGCCCTGGAGAGCGCTGCGGCGGCTGCGCGCGAGGAGGCGTCGCGGAGCGTGGCCGATCTGCAGCGTGAGGTCGACCGTCTTACCGCCGAGCTGGGGCGGCGCGAGGACGCGGCGGCGCTTGAGGCGGCAAACACCCGCCAGGAGATGGAGCGCAAGCTAGCCGAGCGCGACCAGAAGATTGCGGAGCTCAACCAGAAGATTGCCGGCGAGGGTGCGGCGCGCGAGCTTGCGGTCACGCAGGCCGTTGCGGCGGTGGAACGCGAGCGCGATGAGGCAAGAAGCGCGCTCGTTCACGAGAAGGCGCTCTACGAGGCAAAGCAACAGCAGATTGAGGCGACCCACACGCTCGAGCTCGAGGAGGCCAAGAAGACCGCGAACGAGCTCATTCGCTACAAGGACGAAGAGATCGAGCGCCTGCGCGATATGAAGGCACGCCTCTCCACCAAGATGGTGGGCGAGACGCTCGAGCAGCATTGTGAGACGGAGTTCAACCGCCTGCGCATGACCGCTTTCCCGCATGCATACTTTGAGAAGGACAACGATGCGAGCGACGGCACCAAGGGAGACTTCATCTTCCGCGAGTGCGATGAGGCGGGCAATGAGATCGTCTCAATTATGTTTGAGATGAAAAACGAGAACGATGAGACGGCGACCAAGCACAAGAACGAGGACTTCTTTAAGAAGCTCGACCAGGACCGCAAGAAGAAGGGCTGCGAGTACGCGGTGCTGGTGACGCTGCTGGAGCCGGAGAGCGAGCTTTACAACACGGGCATCGTGGACGTGTCGTACCGCTACCCCAAGATGTACGTTATCCGCCCGCAGTTCTTCATCCCGCTCATCACGCTTTTGCGCAACGCCGCGATGAACGCGCTCGCTTACAAGCAGGAGCTTGCGCTTGTGCGTCAGCAGAACATCGACGTCACGAACTTTGAGGAAAAGCTCCTCAAGTTCCAGGATGGGTTTGCCCGCAATTACGGACTCGCGAGCCGCAAGTTCCAGACGGCCATCGACGAGATCGACAAAACCATCAGCCACCTGCAGAAGGTGAAGGAGAATCTGATTTCGAGCGAGAACAACCTACGGCTTGCCAACGATAAGGCGCAGGACCTCACCATCCGCAAGCTCACGCGCGGCAACAAGACCATGAAGGAGGCCTTTGACGCCGCACGTGCGGAAGCGGGGGATTAACCTTTGGGTTGGGTTTTGGGGACGGGTTCAAATCATGAACCCGGGAGCGGCTCGTTGAATGTTTTGACCCCGTCCCCAT
>CASELS010000063.1 GCA_949288855.1 uncultured Collinsella sp.
CCTCGTCCAGACCCATGCCCACGAGCGGATCGATCACCTTGTCGAGGAGCTCGAGCAGCGTCTGAGCGTCCTCGGAAGAAAGCGTGGGGATGTACTTCTTGCGCTTCTCGCCCTGAGCCTGAGCCAGCTCCTGGGCGTCCTCGCTTGCAAAGACCACCACGGCGCGCATGTCGTTGTCCTCGGGCTCGATGCGGCCCACGATGTCGTGCTTCTCGGCCTCGGCCAGGATGCCGTTGAGCTCGCGTAGGCGCATGCCCATGAGGTCGGCCATCTCCTTCTGCTCCATGCGGGGCTTGAGCTCCAGGAGCTTGAGGGCGCGCATCAGGTTGTCGTTGCGCTCACGATCGGCCTCGGCCTCCTGCTCAAGCGCGCTACGACGGTTGCGCATAAGGCGCGCGGCGCGGTTGAGCTTGTCGAGGAGCTGGGTGTCCAGATCCTCGGGAACGTTCTTAACCTCGGGCTCGTCCTCGGTGGCGTCCTCGGCCTCGACGACGGTCTCCTCGGCCTCAACAGCCTCGGCGGCGATGTCGTCAGCGACCTCCTCCACGGGAGCCTCGATCGTCTCTTCCACGGTCTCGTTCATCGTCTCGTTCATCTCGTCCATGCAGACCTTCTACTTTCCGCGCCACCTCGGGCGCTCTTAGGGGCGCTTCCGCGCCATCTTGGGCCTTCCGGCCATGTCAAATCAGCCGTCTTCCGACGGCGAGAATCCAGTTTAGGGGTAACGACGCAATCTGCGCGCCACAACCTGCGCCCGCACAAAAGGCGCACGTATACGGGGTATGGCGATATTGGGCGTTAGGCCTTGCTACCCTTGTGCGCCGCCTACGTTTTGCCGCCCCTGCCACCACATCTTAAGGGGCTTGATGATGACCGCGAGCACAAACGAGATGCCCGCGCAGATGCGCAACGGCAGCGCGGCGCCCGGATAGGCCTGCGCAAATGCCAGGAAGAACAGGCCCACGAGCACCAGCGTGTAGACGTTTCCCACATAGCGAAGGATCATGCCCTTGAGACCGGTGAACTCGCTGTCGCGCTCGCCAACCATATCGTCGAACATGCTCATGACCGTCTCCTCGCCCTCTGGCCGCGCCTTGCGCGGCCGGCATCCGTTACTAGATAGGATTACCCCGCACGCGGCAAGCGCGCGTGAGGTGCGTGTCAAGATTCGGTAAGGCGCGCGCCGCCTGCCGGTGTAGCGGCGCCGCTCGCGTTGCCCGGCACAGCTAGCGGACCTGAGCCGCGCAGTCCTGCGGGGCCGAGCTTCGCGATTCCGCGGCGCTGTACCAGACGACGCGACACAAAAACGCGCCCGCGGGGAGCGGGCGCGCCTATTGAGGGGACCGGTTGTTGCCGGAGATGCCGGCTAAACCTTTGTTACTTGCCCTCGGCCACCAGACGGGCGGCGGTCTCGTCGGTGACCGTCACGCCAGCAGCCTTGAGCTCGGCGATCTTCTCGGCAAACTGCGGCAGGTACTTCTCGTGCGCCACAAGGAGCTCGTTCAGGACGCACTGGGCCTTCTTGCCGTTCTCCACCTGCGGGTTCAGGCAGAACGCCTCGAGCGCCTTGCCGTAGTCGCCCGTGATGGCGGCCTCGATGACGCACTCCTCCATGGCCTTCATGCACTGCAGCCAACCGCGCTCCTGGCTGGGCATGGGGCCCCAGGCGAGCGGCTCGGCGCCGTGGCGGCCGATGAGCGCGGAGACCTCTACGATCGAATCCGGGGCGAGGTCCGGCACCGCGCCGTTGTTCTGCGTGGAGACGACCATGTGGGTGTTGGTATCGCCGTAGATGGAGGCAATGGTCTCGCAGGCGGCGTCGGAGTAGTGCGCACCGCCGCGCTTGGCGAGCTGCTCGGGCTTGTGGTCGAGCTCGGGGTCCTTGTAGAGCTCAAAGAGCTCGTCCTCGGTCTTCTTCACGACCTCGGCGCGGCACTCGCCCTTGCCAAAGTCGCGGACCTCCTGTGCGAGCATCTCCTCGTGCATGTAGTAGTAGCGGTGGTAGCCGCAGGGAATCATGCCCATGGAATGGAGCATCTCGAGCGGCAGCTCGACCTCGTCGATGTTGGCGGGCATGCCGTTGTCGCGGTCGTTCAGGTGGCTGATGATGTCGTGGGTGACCTCGCGGCCGTTCTCATCCCACACGCGGTGCCAGTGGAAGTGGTTGAGGCCGGCGAAGCGGAAGGTGAGGCGCGGGTCGTTCTCCTCGTAACCGATGAGCTTGGGCTCGTTGATCATGGAGCCCACGGGCACGTTGCAAAGACCGATGGTCTTCTTCCAGCCAAAGTGCTTGATGGCGGCCTCGGTCACCATGCCGGAGGGGTTGGTGAAGTTGATGAGCCAGGCATCCGGGCAGAGCTCGCGCATGTCGGCGATGATCTGGCCGATGACGGGAATGGTGCGGAAGGCCTTGAACATGCCGCCGGCACCGTTGGTCTCCTGGCCGAGCATGCCGTAGGACAGCGGAATGCGCTCGTCCTTGATACGGGCGTACAGCAGGCCCACGCGGAACTGCGTAGTCACAAAGTCGGCGCCCGGCAGAGCCTCGCGGCGGTCGAAGGAGATGTGGACCTTGACGTCGTAGGGCGAGGCATCCCACATGCGCTGCGCCATGGCGCCGACGGTCTCAACCTTCTCGCGGCCGTCCTCAATGTCGACGAGCCAGATCTCGTGCACCGGCAGGCGGTCATAGCGCTTGATGAAGCCCTCCATGAGCTCGGGCGTGTAGCTCGAGCCGCCGCCGATCGTTACGATCTTTACGCCTTGCTTGTCTGCCATGTGGGTGTCCTTTCTGCCCCAGCGGCCCCGTGCGGCGCCGCGCGTTTCCGAACATCTCCAGTGTGCCCGTCGCTCGAGCGCGGCGCATCAAGTCTGAGATGTTCTGCATCTTTTTAGGGCGTATTTGCCTTAGATTATACTCAGATTGAATCGTTTTGAGTATTTCTGAGAGGGGCGCCCATGACCATCGAAGAGCGCATCGCCCAAGCGGAGAACCTCACCCCCACCGAGCTCCAGCTCGCCCACGCCGTGTTGGACCTGGGAGCGCGCCTTGGCGGCTACACGCTGGAGGAGCTCGCGCAGGCAACCTCGACCTCAAAGGCGAGCATCCAGCGCCTCTGCAAGAAGCTCGGCCTCTCCGGCTTTAAGGCACTCAAACTGGAGATGGGAAAGATCCAAGCCGCACGGCCCGATCCAATCGCCACGGTCGATGTGAACTTCCCCTTTGCCCCGGGCGATGCGCAGCGCACCATCGTCGCAAACATGTCAACGCTCTACGAGACCACGGTTGCCGATACGGTAAAGCTTCTGGAGCCCAGCGAGCTCGAGCGCGCCGCGCGCCTTGTCGCCAACGCAAAGAGCGTGGAGATCTACACCGGCTCGCACAACGTCTATCCGGCGCAGATGTTTGAGGAGCGCCTGCTCTCCGCCGGCAAACGCGCCGTCTGCCCGCTCTCGGGCGAGCGTATGAGCAGGCTCGCCCTCGCCTCGGACAAGACGCATGCGGCCATCATCATAAGCTACTCGGGCCTGCAGGCAAGCTATCGGCGCATCATCTCGGTACTGAGGGAGCAGGGCACGCCCATTATCCTCGTGGGATCGCAACGGGCCTGCCGGGCGCTGCCGAGCCTCGACGCGTACCTCATGGTGAGCGACCGCGAGAGCCTCCAGCACCGTATCACTCAGTTTGCGAGCCATATCGCCGTGCAGTTTGTACTCGACTCGCTCTTTTGCTGCGTGTTTGCGCGCGACTACCGCAAGAACATGGCGTTTCTGCAGCGCTCGCTCCCCTATACGGCGCTGCGCACCCGTTAGCCGCCCAGGGGTGCGCATGCATAAAACGACCCCGTCCCCAAATGTGCAAATGTGCATTAAAAAGGGGCCGAGGACCTATGCCCTCGACCCCTTGCAAAGCGGTCGCTATGTTATGCGGCCATGAGCAGGTACCAGACCTGCCGGGAGTTACTTGATGGAGACGGCAGCGCCGGCAGCCTCGAGCTTCTCCTTGGCAGCGTCGGCGTCCTCCTTCTTGACACCCTCGAGAACGGCCTTGGGAGCGCCCTCGACGACCTCCTTGGCCTCCTTGAGGCCGAGGCTGGTGAGCTCACGGACGACCTTGATGACCTGGATCTTGTTGTCGCCGAAGCCCTCGAGCACGACGTCAAACTCGGTCTTCTCCTCCTCCTCGGCAGCACCAGCAGCCGGGCCAGCGGCCACGACGGCAGCCGGAGCAGCAGCGGAAACGCCGAAGGTGTCCTCAATCATCTTGACGAGCTCGGAAGCCTCGAGAAGGGTCATTTCCTTGAGGGCCTCGATGATCTCCTCATTGGTAAGCTTAGCCATTTTAAAATCCTTTCGGTTCCCGCGCCGGATGGCGCGGAGCTGAAAAACTACGGTGCGGCACGAATGCCACGGTGCGCGGCAAGCCGCGCGGGACGCCTGTTAGGCGGCCTTCTGCTCGGAGATCTGGGAGATCTGGCGAGCAAGACCAGAGGACACGCCGTTGACGCAGACGGCGATATCGCGGGCGAAGCCGTTGATAAGGCCGGCGATCTGGCCGAGCAGCTGGTCCTTGGTCGGCAGGTCGGCGATGGCGTTGACCTCCTCGGCCGTAACGGCCTTACCCTCGGAGATACCACCCTTGACCTCGAGCACGCCCTTGGACTTCTGGGCGAACTCCTTCAGGGCCTTAGCGGACTCGACCGGCTCATTCTCATAGAACACGTAGGCGACGGGGCCGACGAGGATATCGTCGATCTCGGGCTGGCCCTGGTTCTTAAGAGCGAGACGAACGAGGTTGTTCTTGTAGACCTTCATCTCGGCGCCGGCCTCGCGGAGCTTGTGACGCAGGTCCTCGGACTGCTTGACCGTGAGACCGCGGTAGTTCACCACGAAGACGCCGTTGTTGGCCTCGATACGCTGCTCGATCTCGGCAACCTTCTCGATCTTGTACTGTGCTGGCATACGTACACCTCCTTCTCGTCTTTTCCGGGCACGACCCCGTGCAGGACGTGACGGGGATGCCTCGAAAAAGAAACCCCCGTGCTGCAAGAGCGACGGGGGCGAGAAGCAAGTCTAGGCTCTCAACCACCTCGGCTGGCGGGTTACCCCTTTGAGCGTTGGAGCCTTGTGGCCCCGCGGCACCGGCTGTCTCTGGCAGCGGAATCGTGCGTTAACGCATGATAGTATCGCGTATGGCGCCGTGCACGTCAAGCAAGCCCATGGCAAGCACACACACCCGACACGCAGGCACGCCCGGCAGTCTGCGCCCACCCCGCGGAGGCGCCGGTGGCACCAACGCCCGGACCGTTATTTGCCCAGTGCCTCGCTCCAGCGCACGATGAGCCGCTCGAGCGACCAGCTCGCGTTGGCGGGACTTGTTGAGGGCAGTACCTCGGCCTTAATACCCACCTGCGCCTCAAGGTAGCGCCGGTAGAGGCGACCCGCCGTCGCCCCGTTGGCAACCACGCGCTCTATGGGGGCAACGTCGCAGATGCGCTCGATGCGAGCGGGCACGACGTTTTTGATGCTCGCGTCGGACGAGCCTTTGATGTCGCAGCTCTCAATCACGTCCCAAAGCGCAATACGATGGCGGATGAGAAGTGCGCGTTTTGCCTCGATTGACTGGTCAAGCGTAGCCGCCGGCTCGCCCGGGGCAAGCGGGTCGCCCTCGTTGGGCGGGACCGCTTCGCCTGTGCACGCGGCGATCACGCGCCAGAAACGGTTCTGGGGGTTGCCGTAGAAAAACGCATTAGCGCGTGAGAGCACCGAGGGAAACGAGCCCAGCACGAGGGTGCGCGACCGCTCGTCAAAGACCGGGTCGAAGCTGTGCTCGATGTGTCGATACTCTGCCATGGCCCTCCCCTGCTCGCCTACGCGCCACCATGGGCAGATGATACCGCGACGGCCAGCTGAAGATGGCGGGACCAGGCGGCGGGACGAGACGGCCGGCTGAAGATGGCGGGACGGGACCGCGCTTAGGCCATGCGCAGCTGCGGGGCCTCGCCCGGGGAGCGGTGCGCAAGCGTGCGCGCGCAGTGGCGCAGGGCGTGCACCAAGCGGTAGGCCCGCGCGATGAGATGCGCCTGCATGCCGCGCATGCGCGAGGCCACGATGAGTTCGGAGATCGCCATGGGATCGTGCGCGTCTGCCGGATCGGTCGCGCGCAGGGCGATGAAGCCCCAGACCGTACCATCGGCCTCCTCGGCAACAAGGCAGGCCTCGTCCGGCGAGGCAAGCCTGCCCGCGAAGGTCTCGGCAAACTCGCCGTACGGGCGCTGAGCGCCCTGAGCGCAGCACAGAAGGTGGAAGACGCGCTCGGCATCGGAAGAAGTAGCAGGACGAATCATGGTGGTCCTCCCTTCGGTTCCGCCGCGCGGGTGGTGCCCCGCGGGGTACCATCCATCCTGCGCATGTATTGTTGCCGTTAGGAAACGCGCAAGATACCACTCGCAAACGGTCGGAATAATCGGCGAGCGGCGAAGCCCTACCGAGAGCGGCCGATGCACGGCCCGCTCACTCGAGGCGCGACCGGAATCGCCCTGTGGCTACGCAAGGCCAAGCGCCATGCCGACAAGCCGCACGATGAGGGCAACCACCCAGGCGACCCCGCACTGCATGGCGATGACCGCCCACATCATGCGGACGCCGAGCTCGTTTTTGACGGCGGAGACCGCCGCCACACACGGCGTGTAGAGCAGCGTGAACGTAAGGAAGACAAACGCCGTGAGCGGCGTGAAGAGCCCTGTGAGCGCAGCCGTCGTACCGCCCATGAGCACCGTGAGCGTGGCGACCACGTTCTCCTTCGCGCCAAAGCCGGCGGCAAGGGCAGCCGCGGCCATCCAGTTGCCAAAACCGAGCGGCGCGAACACCGGGGCGAGAAGGGCGCCCACGCCGGCGAGCATGCTGTCTGCTTGGTCCGCCACGACGTTGAAGCGGATGTCGAAGGTCTGGAGCACCCAGATGACTACGCTCGCCACAAAGATGATGGTAAACGCCTTGGTGGCAAAGCCCTTGGCCTTGTCCCACGCGAGGCGAAGCGTCGTCTTGGCGCTCGGCAGGCGGTAGTTGGGAAGTTCCATCACAAAGGGCACCGGGTCGCCGCGGAAAGCCGTCCCCTTGAGCACGAGCGCCACAAGGACGCCCACGACCATGCCCATCACATAGAGCGCGAGCATGACGGCGGGAGCGGCATCGGGGAAGAACGTCCCCGCAAACAGCGCGTAGACCGGCAGCTTTGCCGAGCAGCTCATAAACGGCGTGAGCATGACCGTCATCTTACGGTCGTGCTCGGAGGGGAGGGTGCGCGTCGCCATGATGGCAGGCACCGAGCAGCCAAAACCGATGAGCATGGGCACGAAGCTCCGGCCGGAAAGGCCGATCTTGCGCAGCAGCTTGTCCATCACGAAGGCAACGCGCGCCATGTACCCCGAGTCCTCGAGGATGGAGAGCAACAGGAAGAGCACCACGATAACGGGCAGGAACGAAAGCACGCTGCCCACACCGGCAAAGATGCCGTCGATCACGAGCGCATGCACCACCGGGTTTGTTCCAAAGTTGGTGAGCGCCACGTCGACCACGCCGGTGAACCAGTCGATTCCCTCGGCAAGCTGATCAGAGAGACGCTGGCCGATGACGTCGAACGTAAGCCAGAACACAAGTGCCATGATACCGAGGAACACCGGGATGGCGGTGTACTTGCCGGTGAGGATACGGTCGGCAGCGACGCTGCGCTTGTGCTCGCGGCTCTCGCGCGGCTTCACCACGCAACGCTCGCAGACGCTCTCGATAAAGGAGAAGCGCATGTCGGCAAGCGCCGCGAGGCGGTCGGCATGTGCCTCGCCCTCCATCTGCGAGATGATGTGCTCGGCACCGGCAAGCTCGTTCTCGTCGAGCGCGAGCGCATCGATGACCAGACGGTCGCCCTCGATGAGCTTCGTCGCAGCAAAGCGCGTGGGAATCTGAGCCGCCTCCGCATGGTCGGAGATGAGGTGGATGAGACCGTGGATGCAGCGGTGAAGCGCGCCGCCGTCGGGCCCGGCCTCGGCACAGAAGTCGATACGCCCCGGATGCTCACGGAAGCGCGCCACGTGGAGCGCGTGCTCGACAAGCTCGTCGATACCCTGGTTCTTGGCGGCAGAGATGGGCACGACGGGAATACCGAGCGCCGCCTCAAGCGCGTTCACGTCGACGGTGCCGCCGTTTGCCGCCACCTCGTCCATCATGTTGAGCGCAAGCACCATGGGGCAATCGAGTTCCATGAGCTGGAGCGTGAGGTAGAGGTTGCGTTCGATGTTGGTCGCGTCGACGATGTTGATAATCGCGTTGGGGTGCTCCTCCAAGATGAACTGGCGGCTCACCACCTCCTCGCTCGTATACGGTGAGAGCGAGTAGATACCCGGCAGGTCGGTCACCGTGGCGTTTGCGTGCCCGCGGATCTGTCCGTCCTTGCGGTCGACCGTCACACCAGGAAAGTTGCCCACGTGCTGGTTGGAACCGGTGAGCTGGTTAAAGAGCGTGGTCTTGCCGCAGTTCTGGTTGCCGGCGAGCGCAAAGCTGAGCGGCGCCGACTCAGAAAGCGCCGCACCCTCACGCCGCGGACGCGCCGGGTCCTCGCCAAGCGCCGGGTGCGCGGTGACACCCGCCGGGGTCTCGCGGCGCGGGCAGTTGTGCGCGTCGTGCACGTCGGACACGGCGATGCGCGCCGCGTCATCGCGCCGGAGCGTGAGCTCGTAGCCTCTTAGACGGATCTCCATAGGGTCGCCCAT
>CASELS010000064.1 GCA_949288855.1 uncultured Collinsella sp.
GGTTCATGATGAGCTCCTCGGGGAAGTGGATCTCCTCGAGCATGCGCTCGGCACACGGGAACTTACCGATGGCGGGCGCGATGTGCGCGTCGCTCGACACCACAATGCCCACGCCGAGCTCGGCAGCGCGCTTGGCGATCTTTTGGCAGACGTCGTGGTGGCGCTTGCTCTCGAGGCTGTGGTTGTTGATCTCGATAAGCTTATGGTTCTCACGCGCGACGGTGAGCACCTCGTCGATATCAAAGGGGATGCCGGAGCGGCCCGCGTGACCAAGCACGAGCACGCGCGGGCTCTCGAGCACAGCGGTATACATGGCGGTGGTCTGGGCAACGGTGGCGCCGTCCGCAAACATGCCGTTGTGCACGCTCGCAATGAGGTAGTCGAGATTGCGGGTCACAATGTCAAACAGCGTGCTGCCGGGACGATTGAGGTGACCGACGATGCCCTCGGGACAGGGGATGTCCTGTCCAAAGAACGTGCCCGCAAGGGAGACAATGTCCACCTCGGCACCGCGAAGCACCGTGACGCCGTCCCACTCGCGCGGCCAGATGCCTTGGTTGATGAAGAACTGGAAGTTGCGGATATGCTGCTCGGGGTAGAGCATCATGCTGAAGTGATCGGTCGAGCCCAGCACCTCGACCCCGGCGGCGCACGCAGCGGCGACGTTCTCGCTGATGGTTGAGTAGGCATGGCGCGAAGCCAGCGTATGGGTGTGGATATCGCCAGCGATGGTGTAAGGCACGGTACCGTCCTTCCCGCGATGAGCCCTGTGCCCGCGTGCGCGGGCCGCCGCTATTGTCTCACGTATGCAGGCGCGCGAGTGCGCGAGTGCGCTTCTAGCGGTAACTCTCCGCAAGAGCGCGCCAGGCGGGAAGCGAGCGCTCGATGGTCTCGGGGGCCACACAGTAGCCCACGCGCACCCAGCCGCCCACGCCAAAGCTGTCGCTCGGCACCGGCAAAAGCTCAAAGGCTCGCGCCCGTTCGCAGAAGGCCTCCGCATCGGGCTCCAGCGCACGCACCCATAGGTAGAAGGCGCCGTCGGGCTCCACATAGGTGTAGCCCGCCTCGGCGAGCGCTTGGGTGAGCATGCGGCGGTTGCGGGCGTAAGCCTCCACGTCGGTGGGCGTATCCACACAGTCGATGACCACGCGCTGGAAGAGCGCCGGAGCGCAGACAAAGCCGAGTGCCCGCGCCGCGCCGGCAACCGCCGCCATAACGCGGCGGGCACCCTCGCTTACCTGCGGGACCAAGATCCAGCCCACGCGCTCGCCGGGAAGCGAGAGCGATTTGCTGTAGGAGTAGCAGACCACCGTGTGCTCGTAGAGCGCGGGCACCCAGGGGACCTCCGCGCCGTAGGTGATCTCGCGGTAGGGCTCGTCGGAGATGAGGACGATGGGCTGCGGGTGCCCCAGCTGTTGTTCGCGCGCCTGGTTGACGCGCTCGAGCTCGGCGGCGAGCGCCTGGAGCGTCTCGCGCGGGTAGATGGCGCCGGTGGGATTGTTGGGCGAGTCGATAATGACCGCTGCGGTGCGCGGCGTGATGGCCGCGGCCACCGCCGCCGGATCTATTTGGAACGTCTCCGGGTCCGCCGGCACCTCAACGCAGACGGCCCCCGCCGCCTCGATCCACACGCGGTACTCGGGAAAGTAGGGCGCGATGACAATGACCTCGTCACCCGGGCAGGTGACGGCACGCAGCGTACAAGAGACCGACGCCGCCGCGCCCACCGTCATAAAGACGTCTGCCGCGGTGTAGGCGGTGCCAAAGCGCCGGTTAAGCGAGGCCGCGACCGCCTCGCGCGCCGCCGGCAGGCCGGGTGCCGGCGTGTAACCGTGAAGCTCCGCAGCCGGTATCTCGGCAAGCGAACGCTCAATGCTTTTGCGCACCGCGTCGGGCGCGGGGATGGAGGGGTTGCCCAGGCTAAAATCGAACACGTTCTCGGCGCCGATCTCTGCCTTGCGCGCGCACGCGTAGGAGAAGATCTCGCGAATCTTGGAGCTCTCCGCTCCGTAGGCGTACATCTGCTCGTTAATCATGGGACCCCTTCCTGTCACGTCGCAGCGCGCAACGGCGCACTGCCGCTTTATTGTAGGCGGAAGCCCGGCGCGGGCAGCGCCCAAAGCGCACCTGAGACCTTACGGTAACCAAAACGGGGGAGCGGCGCTTGCCACTCCCCCGCATGTGCTAGCGCTTATGGGCGCGTGTGCACGTTTTGACCCCGTCCCCAAACGTGCCCAAACGTGCAATTAGGCGCGGGCGGCCTCGATGACCTTGGCCACGGTCTCCTGCAGCTCGGCGAGGTTCTCCTCGCTGGGGATCCACTGCTGTGCCACGACCGGGCACGCCATGTTGAACTTCATGTTCTCCATCTCGGTGTAGACCTGCTTGGGGCCAAGCGGCGCCCAACCGTAGGAGCCAAACGCGATACCGATGCGCTGCGTGTTCACCGGCGAGAGACCGCGCATGTAGGTGAGGAAGCTCGCCATGGTGGGCATCATGTTGGAGTTGAGCGTGGGCGAGCCGCAGGCAACGTAGCGCGCATCGCACAGCTCAAGCATGATGTCGGAGATGTGGGTGTGTTTGACATCGATAAGCTCGGCCGGCACGCCCTCGCGGATGAAGGCGTCCACAATCTCGCGCGCCATGGACTCGGTGGAGTGCCACATGGAGTCAAAGACCACCACGGCCTTCTCCTCGGCCTGATAGGTGCTCCACGCCTGGTACTTCTCGAGAATCTTAGCGATGTTGCTGCGCCAGATGACACCGTGCGACGGGGCGATGAGCTTGATGTCGAGCCCGCCGAGAGCGGCCATGGCCTTCTGCACCTGAGCGCCGTAGGGCCACACGATGTTGGCGTAGTACTTCTTGGCCTGCTTGAACACCTCGCAGAGGTCATTCTCGTCATCGAAGCGCTTGGTCGAGGCAAAGTGCTGGCCAAAGGCGTCGTTGGAGAAGAGGATGCCGTCCTCGGGGCACCAGGTGACCATGTTGTCCGGCCAGTGCACCATGGGCGTCTGCACAAAGTGGAGCGTGCGCTCGCCGATGGAGATGGAATCGCCGGTCTTAACGCCCTCGACCTCAATGCCGTAGTGGGCACGAATCTCGTTTACGCCGGCTGGGCCGCTCGCCACCAGGCGGGCATTGGGCGCGAGCTCGTGGATCTTGGGGAGGCTGCCGGAATGGTCCATCTCCACGTGGTTGGTGACCACAAGGCCGATCTTGGCGGGGTCGACCACCTGGCTGATGCGCTGGACAAACTCATCGGTAAACGTGGCCTTGGCCGTGTCGATAAGGGTGATGGTCTCGTCCATGATGAGGTAGGCGTTGTAGGTGATGCCACGCTCGGTGGTGTAGCCGTGGAACGAGCGCTCGTTCCAGTCGATGCCGCCAACCCACCAGACCTTGGGCGAGATCTCGATTGCGTTAAGCATGACGCGTCCTTTCTGCCGCCCCGGGCGGCGTTGCCGCATGCTGCGGCGAGGTTGCTTTGCACCCATCATACCACGCGCAAACCCGCGAACCTCCTGCTAGAAGGGCAGTTGCGGGTTTACGCATAAATGCTATATTGCTCCTATCGTTTAGGCGTCGTCGCGGCGCTCCCCGCTGGCAGGACGCCGGCCGCGGCGCTTCTCCACCAACGCGTCGGCGCCACCGTCGCGGTACTTGCGGCACCACATCTTTACCGAGGACTCGCTTGTCACCCCGTGGGCAATCATGACCTCGCGAACCGACTTACCGCGCTCGACACGGTCGCGCGCAACGGCGAGCTTGGTCTCAAAATCGTATGCCCTGTGGTGCGACCCGCCGTTCATCACCGCGTCCTCACCGCCCGCGGCAAAGGCGCGCGCCCACTGGCGCGCCGTAGCGTCGGGAATGCCCAGCTCGCGCGCGAGCGAGCGATGCCCGGCGCCCTCGCTCAAGATGCGCACGGCCCGTCGGCGCATCTCCTCGCCATACGCGTTTCGTCCTGCTTGTGCCATAGCTATCAGATCCCATCGGCCGCACCGCGACCCTCAGACGTGCAGAGTTGCTACCGCTCGATATGCCCAGCGTGAGGCAGCCTATACTGGCAAGCGCCCGGCGCCACGCAACAACAACAGCTTCATCACGCACCGTCACAAAACGGTAAGGAATCCGTAAGAGCTCTCTGCGTTTTACGCGAAGTAGCGCCGCCGATCGCCGGTTTGCGGTATCGTCTGCTGCCAGCTGCGGCCAAGACCTATCGCGGCGCCGCCCGTGCGCGGCGCGCAGAAACCGCAAAGGAGGTCCCCGTGATTACCTGCTACAAGACCGACCTCAACGGCATCACCTCTCTTGTCGAGACGCCCGAACCCGGCGCGTGGATCAACGTCGTCGCGCCCACAGACGAAGAGCGCCGTTGGCTGGAAGACGAGATCGGCGTTCTGCCCGAGTTTGTGCGCTCCGCCCTCGACGAGGAGGAGACCTCCCACATCGACTACGACGACGACGTCAACCAGGCCCTCATCATCGTCGACTACCCCTGCGCCGAGGATGCCGAGGACATGCAAGACCCCACGATGCTGCAGTACACGACGCTGCCTATCTCGTTTTTCTCGCTGCCCGAGAAGAGCCTCGTGGTCACGGTGAGCCTAGACGAGAACGCGATCGTCGCCGACATGGCGGCCGGGCGCGTGCGCGGCCTCAATACGCGCCTGCGCACCCGCTTTCTGCTGCAGATGCTGCTGCGTATCTCGCAGAGCTACCTTGTGCACCTGCGCCGCATCGACAACCTCTCTACCGCCACCGAGCAGCGCCTCTACGGCTCGATGCGCAACGAAGAGCTCCTGCAGATGCTCTCGCTCGAAAAGTCGCTCGTCTATTTCTCGACCTCGCTTAAATCGGCCGAGGTCACACTCAATAAGATTCAGCATGGGCACATCATCACCCTGTACGAGGAGGATCAGGACCTGATGGAAGACGTCATGATCGAGGTCCATCAGGCGCAGGAGATGTGCAACATCTACTCGAACATCCTCTCGGGCACGATGGACGCCTACGCGAGCGTGATTTCCAACAACCTGAACATCGTCATGAAGGTGCTTACGGTCATCACCATCGTGATGGCAATCCCCAACATGGTGTTTGGTTTCTTTGGCATGAACGTTACGCTGCCGCTTGCCGGCGCGGGCGGCGACAGCTGGATCTTGCCGACCGTTATCACCGTCGTTGCCTGCGTTGGAGCGGCCTACGTCTTCAAGCGCAAAGGGCTCTGGCGCTAAGGCGCCGAGGGGCCGAGCGCTTGGGGCCGGGCTCCCTACGCTCGAGCCGCCGAGCGCTCCGTAGTCTAGGCGCCAAGCTAGAGCTCGACCGAAGAGCCGCAGGCGAGGTAGCTTACGCGCGGGCCAAGCTCGTCGCGCAACACGCTGTACGCAGCGAGCCCGGTGCAATGGAATGTGAAGTAGCGTGCCGGGCGCGCGGCAAGTTCGCCGGCGAGTTTGCGCACCGCCTCGTCGTCTGCCAAGCTGAGCGCCGAGGGCGCCATAAGGTGAAAACCGGCAATAACCGCATCGAGCGGCGCCCCTGCCAGGCGCTCGGCCTCGTCCATAATGTTCAGGATGCCCGCGTGCGAGCAGGCGGATATGAGGACAGCGCACCCGCCCTCGCGCACAAGCAGGCTCTGCTCGTGGGAGAAGTCATCTGCAACCACCTCCGCGCCTGAGGCATCCGCCGGCGTGCCATCCAAAGCACCGCCGTCCGGCGCGTCAGCAGATTTGCCCGGTGCACCATCCGACGTGCCGGCCGGCACGGCAAAGAGCCGCGCGTTCGACGCGGGCTCCGGATGCGGGCGAACAGCCGTCGCGAACAGCGTGAGGCCAGGCGCAATGTCGCGGGCATCTTCTGTCACCGCCACGACGCGCTCCGCACCCGCAAGCGCCGGGTCGAGGCTGATGGTGTGACGGCGCTCCCCCGAGCCCGAAAGATGCATGCCAAAGGCATGGGCACGCACAAAGACCGGCGCGTGGGCACCGCGAGCGTCCGTCACCGTAAGATACGTGCCGAGGCCACCGCCGTGATCGGCGTGACCGTGGGAGAGCACTGCGGCATCTGCCGTGGCAACGTCGACGCCGAGCTCCTCGGCATTGGTCAAAAACGCAGCATCCGGCCCCATGTCAAAGAGGATGCGCTTGCCCGCCGCCTCGACCCAGAGCGCAAGACCGTGCCGCGCGGCAAGGCGGCTCGTGGGCGTGGCGTTCTCCAACAGAACCGTGACCTTCATACGCTCCCCTTTCCGCCTCTCCTTGTTACCATAGGAGCATACCAGTCAAAACGCCCCTGCAGAAAGGGTCCCCATGAAGCACCTCTATCTCATGCGCCACGGCGAGACGCTCTTTAACCTCCGTCACAAGATCCAGGGATGGTGCGACTCTCCGCTAACAGAGGAGGGCATCGCCCAGGCGCGACGCGCGGGAGAGGCGCTTGCCGAGCGCGGCGTTGTGCCCAACCTGGCCTTCTCAAGCACGGCGGAGCGTGCCTGCGATACGCTCGAGATTATGCTTGGGGCGCTCGGCTGCCCCCTTGTCTACGAGCGCGTCAAGGACCTGCGCGAGCGCTACTTTGGCACCTTTGAGGGCGAGAGCGAGGACCTCAACCCCGCGCCCGAATACTACGACAAGCTCTTTCCCCTGTACGGGGGCGAGACGCGCGCCGAGGTGCGCGAGCGCATGCGCAGCGCGCTGACCGAGATTATGGAGCGCCCCGAAAGCGACACCGTGCTTGCCGTCTCCCACGCTGGCGCCTGCATGAGCTTTACCTCGCACCTCACCGATCCCCGGAAGCTTATTGGCGGGCGCCTACCCAACGGCGGCATCCTCCACTTTGGCTACGAGGGCAGGGCGTTCTCGTTTATCGAGCTTATCAGGCCCTAGCGCACGCCGGCGCCCTGCGTGCGACGGAGACGCCTGGCGACGATGCCCGCCGCCGTAAGCACGGCGCCTGCCGCCACCAGCGCGGCGATAACAAAGAACGCAAAGGAGAAGCCCGCGAGGAAGAGCTCGGGCTCTCCCGGCACATACGACGAGACCGCGTATCCGGCAAGCGCGCTCATGCGCCCGTAGAGAAGCGCCGTACCCCCGGTGATGCCCACCGCCATGCCGAGGTTGCGCACAAGCGAGACCACGCTCCCCGCAAAGCCGAGGTTAGCGGTATCAACCGTGCCCATAACGAGCGAGTTGTTGGGCGCCTGGAACATGCCGGTACCGAGCGACATGACCACAACGGTGAGATAGATGCGCGCCGCGCCCGCATCGGTGGGAAGCATGCCCACCACCGCGATACCGATAGCGTAGATCACAAACCCCACAAGACACGGGATGGCGCTTCCCACACGGTCGGACACCGCACCCGCGATAGGGCCCACCACCGCCATAGCAAGCGGGATAGAGGTGAGCATCACGCCGGCAACATCGGGCGAAAATCCGCAGGCGTCCTGCAAAAAGAAGGGCAACAACAGCTCGGTTGAGCCCACGGCAAAGAAGCAGAGAAACATCGTGACGAGGTTGAGCGTGAAGGCGCCGTTGGCAAAAAGGCGCCAGGGTGAGGCGGTCGTGGCCGCCTCCGGCACGGTCGCGGCGTTGTGTCCATCGGCAGTCCTGCGCACGGGCGTATCCGCCGGCAGCGTCCACAGGCCGGCCGCAAAAGCGGCAATGCCCACCGGCACGTTGACCAAGAAGATGGACTCCCAGGGGAAGGCCGCCACGAGCATGCCGCCGAGCACCGGGCCGCACATGAGGCCGAGCGACACAAACGTGCTCACGATGCCGAGGGCGCGGCCGCGCTCCTGCGCGGGGAACGTCTCGGTAACGATACCCATGTTGTTGGAAAGGGCACTCGACGCACCGACGCCCTGCACCACCCGCGCCGCCACGAGCACGGGCAGCGTCGTCGCCAGCCCGCACAAAAGCGAGCCCAGCGTGAAGAGCGCCACACCGAGCTGGAAGTAGCGCACCTTGCCGCCGCGATCGCCCAGCCGACCAAAAGGAATAGCGGCGGCACAGCAGACCAGCAGGTAGACGCTCGACACCCACTGAATATCGCCTGCCGAGACACCGAGCTCGCGCTGCATGGCGGGCAGGGCGACGTTCACAACGCTACTGTCGAGCGTCGACATGAACGACATCACCACCACCGTGAAGAGCACGGCCCACTTGTTATATGAATCTGCCTGCGTGCGTCGGGCGCGCATGATGCCCATGGCTTCCTCCTCCAAACGAGCTGAGTTGGTTACGCGCCATGGCTGCGCGCCTCCCCGGCAAAGCCGGGCGCTATAGTGCGGCATCATCACGCGCGAGGCCCTAGGCCTCAGGCATGCCAAGCCGCAATTGGCCACGTGATAATACCAGATTCGTAGCTGAAACGAGCAAGATGAGGCTACTTGCCCCCATAGCCACACAGGCGATACAGGCTCGATGCGATAATGGGCATCAAAATTAGATTCGCTCCAAGTATGCTTTATCTTTCTAAAGTGTTCCCTGCGGATTTTGCCCCATATGCGCGCGATAAAATGACCGCTCCGTACGCAATCGTAAAATTGATGCCCATTTCAGAGCCCAGTCTGCCGCGCAAGGGCGCAAAGCAAACACGGCGCGGCAAAATGATGCCCACCTACTTGAGAAGGCGGCAGTCAGGGCCCCATGCGCGCGGCTCCGTACGCAAAGGAGGCCCCGACCGGGTTCCCTAAGCGAACATTCCGCAGTCCGCAAGGCCGAGGACGTTCGCT
>CASELS010000065.1:0-6857 GCA_949288855.1 uncultured Collinsella sp.
ACCGACCCGGCCGAAAAGCGGGCCGCCATCGATGCCCTCGCCCGCCGCTACGCCCCCGGCGAGCCGGCCGATGGGATCGACGCCGAGATCGCCCGCTACTGGGACCGTCTCTGCATGCTGGAGCTGACCCCCAGCCGCATCACCGGCAAACAGTGCATCGAGCTGGTGGGGCAGTGATCGCCCCCTGAAAGGAGCTGCCGCCTACGAAACGCGCAAAATTCCACTTCAGCTTTCAGTACAACGCCCCGGTCGTGCTGACCTTTTTCCTGTTGTCCTTCGGGGTGCTGCTGCTGGACGGTGCCACCGCCGGCTGGACCACCAGCCACCTGTTCTGCGTCTACCGCTCCTCCCTCAAGGACCCGCTGTTCTACCTCCGGCTGTTCGGCCATGTGCTGGGCCACGCCGACCTCGACCACTTTTTGAACAATATGCTGCTCTTTCTGGTCATCGGCCCGCCGATGGAGGAAAAATACGGCAGCGTCCCTCTGCTCAAGGCCATCGTCCTCACCGCGCTGGTGTCCGGAGTGCTGCAGTGCATCCTCTTCCCCGGGGTGGCGCTGCTGGGGGCTTCGGGCATCGTCTTTATGCTCATCATGCTGTCCTCCCTGGCGGGCGGCGGCGGGGGCATCCCGGTCACCATGCTGCTGGTGGCCGCCCTCTACCTCGGCGACCAGATCTACGCCATCCTCTTTGTGCAGGACAACATCGCCAACTTCATGCACATTGTGGGCGGGGTCTGCGGCACCGCCTTCGGCTTTTACTCCGCCTACACAAGGCCGCGCAAAAAGAGGACCAGGCAGCGGGCGATGCCCTCATGCACCAGGCCCTCGTCGACGCCTTTGCAGAGCTGCGTGTAGCGACCGTCCTCATGCACGCGATCGTCCCCCGCGGCTGCGAGCTCATCTGCGAGTACTTTGCCATCGACAGCGACGTCTTCTTCAGCTGGGAGCATATCTTCGACACGACCGACGAGCTCATTCGCTCGCTCGGCGAGGAGCCGGGTACCCACCGCGTGAAGGTGCTGCCCCCGCGCTTTGACTTCTTCGCGTATCAGGCGTAGCAGCGCCTCGGTGCCGGGGCCGCGCTAAGGCGCGCCTCCTGTTTTGTGGCATGCGGGCGAAGCCCGTCTGGAACAGCCGCCGCGCAGGGCGGCTGTTCTCTTATGTTCCCATGAATAAACCTTGCATCTGTTGGGGTATAGTTGCTGGGTTCGCCCCGCCTTGCCGACGTCTCTCGACGCCGATGCGGGGCGCTTCGCCGTCTATCCGACCAAGGAGGTACCGCCTATGTCCGAGCTTTCGATTCGCCGCGCGACCGATGCGGACATCGCCGTCGTCGAAGAGGTCCTGCTCGAAGGCAAGGCCGCCATCGCCGAGCTCGGCATCTCTCAGTGGCAAAGCGCCGCCTATCCCAGTCGCGCCGACGTTGCGAACGACATCGCGGCAGGCTCCTGCTACGTTGCCGAGGACGGCACGGGCGCGGTGCTCGGCACCATCTCCCTGTCCTTCGACGGCGATGAGACCTACGATGCGATCGAGGGCGCCTGGCTTACCAAGAGCACCAGCGCGAGCGCGCGCTACGGGACGATACATCGCACCGCCGTCCGTCGCACCGCCGCCCGCCGCGGCGTCATGAGCACGCTTTTCCGCGAGGCGGAGCGCATCGCGCAGGAGCGCGGGGCGGAGAGCGTGCGCGCGGACACGCACCCCGGCAACACGCCCATGCGCCGCCTTCTCGAGCGCATGGGCTTCAGCGAATGCGGTACCATCAGACTCATCCGCGACGACCCCGATCCGGAGCGCGTCGCATACGAGAAGCTCGTCTAGGGGAGGCATCGCGTGGCAACCCTTTATCTTATGCGTCACGGTCAGACCGAGTTCAACGTGCGCAAGCTCGTGCAGGGCCGCTGCGACTCCCCTCTCACCGCACTCGGCGAGACGCAGGCGCGCCGCGCCGCCGCATGGTACCGAGAGCATGGCGTGCAGCCTGCACGCCTCGCCACCTCGCCCCTCGGCCGTGCGCGGCGCACGCTCGATATCGTGATCGAAGAGAACCCCGGATACGAGGTGCTCCCCCGCACCGACGAGGACGGCCTAATGGAGCGCTGCTACGGCGTCTACGAGGGAAGGCCCATGGACGAGTTCCCCGTCAGCCCCTGGGTGCCGGGCGACGCGCTCGTCTCCTGTGGCGGCGATTCTGAGGAAAGCGCCCGCGAGCGCATGGTGGGCGCCCTGCGCCGCCTTATGGACGAGGCGAAAGGCGGAGACGCGCTCGCCGTCGCGCATGGGTCGATCATCACGCTCTTCAAGACCACGATGGAGCCCTACGCCCGCTGCAACCAGGACGTGAAGCTCGCCAACTGCTGCATCCTCACCTTTGACTACGATCCGGCGACGCAAGCGTTCGCCAACACGCGCATCGTCAACGTTGCAGAACCCGGCGCGCTCGAGCGCTAACTCCGCACTGCGGCGTGCCCTTTCGTCACACAAAAGCTCTTTACAATATGCGGCAGCGAGCCCAATCATGCAAGAATTGAGGTAGTGAACCCGGCAGTGAACCCGCAGAAGGGTCCCGTTGAAGAAGCGCAGGTAGAGAGCCTGCAAAAATCGAGGTAGTGAACCCGACGCCGGGAAATGCGTCGAATTGCGCATTTTCGGGTTCACTACTTCGATTTTCGCCTGAAACATCCGATGGGGTTCATTACTTCGGTTTTTGCATGAGACGCCACCTGGGCTCGCTAGCCCGCTTTCTGCATGAACCGCGCTCAAGCTCGCGGCACGGCGCGGCGCGGCCCAGCGCCGCAGTCACCAGGGGCGCCGCCTCGGGCGCGCAACGCTACCGCCGTTTGCCGTGGCTGTTGCGCCAGATCTCGCGACCGAGCATGAGGGCGAGCACGAGCGCCGAGGTGTAGCCCAAAAAGCCGATAACGGGAATGCCCATGATGACCGGCTCGATCTTTGCGTAGTACACCACCGACGAGCCGATGAAGAGACCGGCGATAACGATTGCCATCGACATACGGTCCACGATGCCGCCCACGCGTTTGAGGACCTCTTCGGAGCCGATGACCTCGGTGTTGAACTTGAGCTGGCCGCGCGTGAGCATGCGCGACGCAAGACCGATGTGCTCGGCCGCCTCGAGCGTCCCCTTTGCGGCGCGAGCGGAGCTGCGAGCAAGGTCACCTGCCATCTCGCGCGCCCGGGCGTAGGCACTCTTCTCGTTTTGAATGTGCGCGGTGATGATCTCGATCATATTGACGTCGGGCATGTACTCGGTGAGCAGCCCCTCGAGCGTCACCATGCCGCGCGCGAACATGGTGACCACGCTCGGCAGCTCGACGTTATTCTTCCTCGTGAGGTTGATGAGCGAGGTCAAAAACTTGCCTATATCCAAGTCGCGCAGATCAAGGCTGCCGAAGTCCTGGACGATGAAGTCGAGGTCAGAGAGAAACGCCGTGTGGTCGATCTCGGAGGAGTTGCCGCGCGTTACCGCGAAGCGCATGAGCGAGTCCTTGAGCTTAGGCACATCGTCCTCTGCGACGGAGAAGACGATATCCTTCACGAGCCTGCGGTCGTGCGTCGACATGCGCCCCACCATACCGAGGTCGATGAAGTAAATGACGCCGTCGCGCAGGATGATGTTGCCGGCGTGCGGATCGGCATGGAAAAAGCCGTAATCGAGAACCTGCGTCGCATAGTCGTCGACGATGCGCGCACCTACCTCTTCGAGCTTGTAACCAGCGGCGACGAGCGCTTCAGGGTCGGCGATCGAAATACCGTCGACGTAATCCATGACCACGACGTGCTCGGTGCAGAGGTCCAGATAGGAGCGCGGGCACGAGACGCCGGGCGTTGAGGCGTGGTATGCGTAGAACTCGTCGAGGTTGCGCGCCTCCATGAGGAAGTTCGTCTCCTCGCGGAAGGACTGCCAGAGCTCCTCCACCACATCGCGCAGATCGATGAACTGATCGGTCTTCACGAAGCGCGAGACGTGGCGCACAAGCGAGCGCATGATATCGATGTCCTGCGCCATGACCTGCTGGGCGCCGGGGCGCTGGACCTTGATGGCAACGTCCTCGCCGGTGATGAGGCGCGCGCGGTGAACTTGGGCGAGCGAGGCGCTGCCTAGAGGGTTGGGGTCGACTGCGTCAAAGATCTCGCCCAGCTTTTGGCCATACTCCGCCTCGAGGCACTCGAGCACCACCTTGTACGGTACGGGGTCCACCTCGGTGCGCAGGCGCCGGAGCTCGTCACAGAAGCGCTGAGGCAGAATCTCCGAGCGATTGGCGAGGATCTGCCCCATCTTGACGAACATCGGGCCGAGTTCCTCGAGCATGCAACGCAGGCGCACCGGCGTGATGTTGTTCCAGACCTCGTACTTGCGCGCGATATGGAAGATGGTGGCGATGCGGCCGCGCCTGCCGACCGGTGTCAGCTGGTACTTCTCGGCATCTGCCATGACCTCGGGCTCAGCGGGAACCGTGTCGACGGCGCGCTCGCGACGGCGCGTCGTGCGGCTCGGCACCACATCCTCTTCGCCTATGCCCTGCTCGAACTCCGGTTCCTCGGGAACGAGAGGTTCATGCGCCACTGGATTGTCTGTGAGCCCTGCGTCTTTTACCACGATGCGCTACGCTTCCGTGCTCTCGGTGTCCGCATCTGCGGCAGCAGCCTCGCCAGCCGCCTCCTCGGCGGGCTCGTCGACCTCAACCTCGACGGTCACGGTCGCGTTGTCGGCGGAATCCACCAGATCGCGCACGTGGGCGAGGAAGTCGATACGCTCGGTCTTGGTCATAGGGCGCACACGAGCCATGATGAGCTCGTCCAAGATGCGCTCGGCAACGGTGGCACCCTGCGCGCTCAAACGATCGGTCGCCTCGGAGAAGGCGCCTCCCGCCTGCTGGAAGATATCGGCCATGGACTTTCCAAAGTCGCTCTGGGCGGCGTCGTTGCGCACCTCGGAGCCCTTGGCGGCAAGGTCGTCAAAGACCTCCTTGCCCTTCTCGGCTGCCGTGGCGGCCACACCGAGGCCGACGTTAACCATATTGTTTACGATGTCCTCGAACTTCTGAGCCATGGTCTCACCTTTCTTACGGCAACAACGTTGCCCATCTTCTACCCGCTTGCCCGCCATCTTAGTTGTCGGACATGGCGAAGGCGTTTTTCATCGAGAGGCTCGTGGTGAACAGCACGTTGGAGAGGAGCTTCTCGGTCTCTCGCTTCAGATCCTTTGCCATGCGCTCGTTGGCGTCCTTGAGCAGGTGCGGAGCGGCCTCAGCCTCCAAATCGGCAATGACCGCGTCGGTCTCGCGAAGCATCTGATGACCGAGCGCTCCCACCTTTTCGGCGTACCGCTCGATATGGGCGGAGTTCTCGCGGAAGCGCGCGTCGGCGAGCGCCGCGATCAAGCGGTTTGCCCAGTAGAAGCTCTCGCTCGTCACGCGCTCAGTCGTGTTCTCCAAATATGCTGGCGCCTCGTCCACGTTGGTGTAGAAGGGCACGAGCGCGTTGAAGACGTTTGAGCCGAACGCCATCCACTGGACGCCGCGGCAGCTCTCGGGCCGATCGGGGCGGATCTGCAGCACCGCAAGCTGACCGTTGCGGTTGATGCCGATGGGACGGTAGAGACCGCGCGTCGCCTCGGTGCCGAGCTTGCCGTACGGGTCATAGGGCGTGCCCTGGTAGTGAGCCGAGAGCACGTACTTCACATCCTCGATGGTGAGCTTGCGCTCCGGCACGCGGCACCAGGGGATGTTGTCAGATTCGGGGCTCAGCGCGGCCGCGGGACCGTCCCACCTGTCGCTCGGGTTGAGGCAGCGCTGCATGTACCAGGCGCGCGGCGTGTTGTAGACGTGGTCGCTGTCCGAATGCGAGCCAAAGGCTTCGCGCGGGTTGAAGATATCGGCAACCGGTGAGGTGGACGAGGCTTTTGCCGCAAAGCCCACGCTGCCAGAGGAGAGCGTGAGGTCGAGGTGGTTCTTGGCCATCCAGCTGCGCAGATCGGCGCTCGCCATATGCTCCTTCTGAGCTCCCTCCGCGTCTGCAAGGTCAAAGGAGTCGATGCCGAGCTGATTGGGCATGGTCACATAGGCGTCATCCGGCACGCGGCGTGCAATCCAGTGGTGACCGCCGACGGTCTCAAGCCACCAGATCTCGTCCACGTCAGAAAACGCGATGCCGTTCATCTCGTAGGTGCCATAGCGCTCGAGCAGCTCACCAAGGCGCTGAACGCCCTCGCGGGCGCTTCTGATGTACGGCAGCACGAGGGTGACCATGTCCTCCTCGCCGATGCCGCCCGGCACCTCGGGCTCAAAGTCCTCCTCGCCCTCACGGCCGTGCGCAGGGCGCAGCTCGACCAGGGGGTCAGCGCCCAGCACGCGCTCGTTGCTCGTGATGGTCTCGGTCGCCGTCATGGCAACGTTGGCCTCGTTGATGCCCGCAGCCGCCCAGATGCCGTGACCGGGCAGGGCGTCGGGCACCGACATGTAGCGCATGGGGTTATCGGGAAGCTCGATGGTCACATGGGATGCCGTCGCCGTGTAGGTGCGCGGCTGCTCCTCGGGCGAGACGACGTGCATCTTCTTGGGCTCGAACTGCCCGCCCGGTGAATCCTCGTTGCGCGCGATGATGGTCGAGCCGTCAAAGCTCGCCGCCTTGCCAATCAGAATGGTGGTGCAGGCCATAGGCCGTCCCTCCCGTCGTCTCGAAACCGTTTCCGCAGCCATGGTAGCTCATATGGACGGCAGCGGCGAGACGGACTGCACGGGCAACGCCGGCCTGCCCCAAGAGACCTTGCCTCTAAGCCGGGGGCTCCACGCCCAGATGCTCGAACGCGGCGAGGTGGAGGTGCCGCACATA
>CASELS010000065.1:6864-15445 GCA_949288855.1 uncultured Collinsella sp.
TGCGGCGTGCGGGCGATAAGGCCACGCTGCAGCAGATACGGCTCGTACACGTCCTCGAGCGTCGCGGGGTCCTCGCCGACCGCACTCGCAAGCGTGGAGAGCCCCACTGCGCGGCCGCGGTAGGTCTTGGCGAGCGTCTCCAAGATGCGGATGTCCATCCAATCGAGACCGAGCTCGTCAATCTCAAAGAACTCCAGGGCCTCGCGGGCGATCGAGAGATCCACCGACCCCGTTCCGCGCACCTGTGCGTAGTCGCGCACGCGCTTGAGCAGGCGATTGGCGAGGCGCGGCGTGCCGCGCGAGCGCGAGGCAATCTCGATCGCGGACTCCTCGTCCACCTCCACCCCCAAAATGGAAGCGGAGCGCAGGACAATCTGCGCGAGGTCGCGCACCGCATAGTAGTCGAGCCTGAACGAGATGCCAAAGCGGTCGCGCAAGGGTCCGGTGAGCATGCCCGAGCGCGTCGTCGCACCCACAAGCGTGAAGTGCGGAATCTCGAGCCTGATGGAGCGGGCGGCGGGGCCTTTGCCGATCACGATATCGAGGGCGAAATCCTCCATCGCAGGATAGAGAATCTCCTCCACCGAACGGTTCAAGCGGTGTATCTCGTCAATGAAGAGCACATCACCGGGCTGAAGGTTGGTGAGGATAGCGGCCAAATCCCCCGTGCGCTCGATGGCGGGACCGGAGGTCGTTTTGATCTGGGCGCCGAGCTCGTTTGCCACAACGGTCGCGAGCGTCGTCTTGCCGAGACCGGGAGGGCCCGAGAAGATGACATGGTCGAGGCATTCGCCGCGGCTTTGCGCCGCCTCGATGAGAATGCGCAGACTCTGTTTGATGTGATCCTGCCCGCAGTAGTCGTCGAGCTTCTGGGGACGAAGCGAACGCTCAACATCCAAATCGTCGGAGGTGAGGTTGCCGGTTACGAAGCGGTCGCCGTGCACCGCGCGCGCGGCAGGCGCGGGGGCGTCGTCAAACAGATCGCGCGAGTCGTCGGCTTCCCACATCATGCATCCATCCCTAAGCGCTTGAGCGAGGCGGCGAGGATATCCTCGACGCGCATATCCTGACCATCATACCCTTCGAGCGCAAGATCGGTCTCCTGCGGACTGAAACCCATGGAGAGCAGCGCCGCGCGGGCGTCCTCGATAGCCGTGCTCGCCGCCGCACCGAGCGGCAGCTGCCCCGCAAGGGGGACGGCCGTGCCAGGGAGGCTGCGATCTTTGGCGAGCGTGCTCTTGAGCTCAAGTATCAGGCGCTGGGCGGTTTTTTTGCCCACGCCCGGGACCGTGGCCATACTCTTGGTGTCCTCGGCCATGACGATGGTGTAGAGCTGGGCCACCGAGAACTTGGAGAGGACCGACAGTGCCATGCGCGGACCCACGCTCGACACGGCGATGAGACGGTCGAACATGGTGCGCTCCTCTACCGTGGCAAAACCATAGAGCGCCATGACATCGTTGGCGAGACGAAACCGCGTATAGAGCCTGACCTCATCCCCCACCGCCGGCAGCGACGCCGCCGTGGTGCCCGAGATGCCGAGCTCAAACCCCACGCCCGATACATCCACCACCGCAACGGACGGGGTGGCCTCCAGAAGTATGCCGTGAACCTGAGAAATCATGAGTAGGGGTTACCTTTCTTCTGAACGTAGCCGCCGCCGGTGAGCTCGCCGGTGCGCACGAGATGCGCATGACAGATAGCGCAGGCGAGGGCGTCTGCCGCGTGGTCTGGCTTTGGATCGTGGTCGAGGTGCAGAAGGCTGCGGACCATGAAGGTTACCTGTCGCTTGTCCGCCGCACCGGTCCCCACCACGGCCTGCTTGATCTGCATGGGGGTATACTCCCCCACCGAAACCCCGGCAAGCGAGCAGGCAACGAGCGCCGCCCCGCGGGCGTGCGCGGTAGGAATCGCGGAGCGAACGTTCGCCCCGAAATAGATGCCCTCGACGGCAGCCGCCTCGGGCCCGTAGCGCCCCACGACGCGCGCCAGATCGTCCACGATGACACGGAGACGCTGATCGAGCGGCTCGTCCGCCCCCGTATGGATGCAGCCGTAGGCCCGACAGCGGACCTCGCCGCCGCGCTCCTCCACAATGCCCCATCCGGTGTTTGCCAAACCGGGGTCAATGCCCAATACGATCATACGCCTCCCCTCAGCGCTAGAACATTTGTTCTACTATAACACGCGCCCGACAACAGGGGAAGAACAGGCTCAATTCTGCGAAAAGAAGGTGAAGCCGTGGGGACGTCCGCCGGCGAACGGCGGGTTCTGACCGCCCTCGTCCGCCTCGAAGGCCTCGCGCATGCGGCGGAGCAGCTCGGACTCTACCTCGCCCTCGTCCATATCATCAGCAGGCACGCCGAGCATGCCCGCGATGAGACCCATGATCTCGCCGCGAACGCGCCTGCCATGCTCCTCCCCGAGCTCGAGGACGCGCTCGGACTCGGCGCTCACCAGCCCCGCGCAGGTCAGAGGGTCCTCGCCGCCGCGTCCGGTATCCGACCATGCGAGTTGCGCGGGCCAGCGACGCTCGGGGAACGAGCGGGATGAGACCATGGGGACAAGCGGAAGGCGCCGGCGCCAAGTCTCTCCAGCGCGCACGATCATGAGCAGAAGCGCCACGGCATCCGGGGCGGTGGCGGCAAGCGGGATCTCGTCCAGGGAGAGACCGTGGTCGACATGCGCCTCGAGAACGCCATCGATCTGCGCCGCCTCGAGCGGCGCCAACAGGCGCGCCATGCGCTCACGCCAGACGGGCGACTCGGGTGCGCCGGCGATAGACGCCGCCAAGATGGACGCCATGCGGTCCTCGACCGCGTTCAAGGTGATCAGACGAGCGGGGATGGCAGATCCGGCGCGGCTGCGCGCGCGGGCCAGGAACTCGAGCGCCGTCAGGTAGACGTCCCCGAAGGGGGCGACGGCGCCAAGGTAGCCGGCAGCCGCCAGCGGCGCGGCAAGAGCGGCGTCGGTCTTGGTGATCGAGCTCACCGCCACGGCGCCGAGCTCGATTGCGACATCCTCCAGGTAGAGCCCCTCGATACGCTCGCGCGCGAGGGCAAGGCCGAGGCCCGGGGCGTCACGGTCGAGCAGGCGCGCGGCATCGGCCGGCGCACGCTCGATCAGGCGGATGCCTAGGCTGGACGCCAGCTCGCGCACACGGTCCGCACGCTCGTGCTCGGCATTCTCCTGAGCGGGGGTGAGCACCTGCGAGCGCTCGACAAAGAGCCCGGTAACGTTGCGCGGGCCGAGCGCATCGACCGCAAGAAGGGCGGTAAGGGAGCTGGGCAAATCCCCGGTAAGCGCGACGACGGCAGACGCGGAGCCCAGCGCGCGCACGCTATCGGCAAGGTGCAGGCGCAGCGCCTCCCAGAGCCACTCCTCCCGCTGGTAGTGGAGAAGCTCGTGGGCCTCGAGCGCGGGAAGCACCACGCCACGCTCGATATCCTGCACAAGCAGGGCCTCGCTAAAGCAGGGCGCCGCCGCGACCACGCGGCCGGCATCGTCCATGAAAAACGAGCCGCCCGTGAAGGCCGCCTCATCGTACCCGCCGATTGGCGCCATGCAGGCGAGCCAGACGCTCTTCTCCTTGGCGAGCGGGGCAAAGTGGCCGTCCGCCACCGAAGCGACGCAGCTTGTCGACTCATCCCCCACGTCAAACGAGCTCGCCTGTAAAAAGAGGACGAGGTCGCAGCCAGGGGGCAGGATCTTAAGATCGCCCACAGCGTCAAACGTGACCGCAACGCGAAGCCCTTCGATATCAAACACCGGGGGCAGCCACAGGTCCTCGGCAGAACCCGCACGCCGCGCGGCGAACAGGCTGCGCAGGGGCACGACCCTGCCCTCCTTTAACAGGAACACCTCAAAAAGCGGCGTATGGTCAATGGCGACGGGCGCGGGGACGACGGCCTGGATGGAAAGGGCGTCCAGCCGAGCGGCGAGGCCGGTGAGAGAGCTGAGCAATGCGTGCTCGTAGTTTTTCGCCTCCAGAAGCGCGCCCGGCATCATGCCGCCAAAAAGCGGTACGGGCGTGCAGATAAGAGACGCCCCTTGGCTCGCGGCGAGCCGAGCCTGATCCTCGATGCGGGCGCAGATGCCCTCGATGTCACCGAGTCGCATGTCGATTTGCGCCAGCGCGATTCTCATAGCCCGCCTCTCCCCTCACAAAGCCATACCGCAGCATCACCGGGTGCAGGGACGCCCGCGCCCGGTTGCCGCAAAGGGCCGCCGTTGAGGCGACCCTTTGCGTTTCTCGTACCTACCAGTATACCGAGGACGCCGATAGGGCGACTAGAACTCCTTGACCCAAAGGCCGTGGAGGTTGCAGTACGCGTAGACGCGACCCGACTTAACGCCGCCCGCAAAGAAGGTCGCCGGCGTCTGGCCGGGCTTCAAGGCGTGCACCTCAAGACGACCGTCCGTATCGAGCGCGATCCACTCGATGTAATGGTCGGGGTCCATGGGATGCGCGACCTCGCCCACCTGGACATGGATGATGTGACCGTCGCGCTGGAGCTCCACAGCGGGAACGTGCTTCTCCTTGGCAGCATCAACGGAATTAGCCTCAACGGGCTCGAACCCGTCGGGCGCACCGACACCCGCCTTGACCGCGGTAAAGAAGTTGCCGTTCGCGTCCTTAAAAAACACTGCCATGGGAGCTCTCCTCTCTTGGACCCTGTAGGGGCTGACCTATAATCCGAATTATTATGCCCCGCCCACGTGCGCTGTAGTCACCAAGCGTCGCACGCCGGGTGGACCTTGAGGCGAGAGGACGATTTCACATGAGATGGCTCGGCATCGACGGCGGCGGCACCAAGACCGCTTTCACGATCTATGACGAGGGCATGCACGCACTCGAGCGCTTTGAGCTCGGCACGTGTCACTACGCCCAGGCGGGCTTTGAGGGTATGGAGCGCGTGCTCGCCGAGGGCGTGGCCCGGACAGCGGGCACGGGCCTTCTTGGTTCCGACTTTGGTATAGGCCTTGGCATCTGCGGCTATGGCGAGGGTGCGGAGGCCACGCGGCGCATACGCGAGGCCGTGGGCCGCGTGGCGGGCGAGCACCCCTTCGAGCTTGTGAACGACGTGGAGGCCGCTTGGGCGGCGGGTCTTGACCTTGCCGACGGCGTTGTCATCATTGCGGGCACGGGCTCTATCGCCTACGGCGCCTGCGCGGGGCGCGCCATGCGCTGCGGAGGTTGGGACTACGAGCTCGGGGACGAGGGCTCGGGCGGATGGCTCGGCAAGGAGCTGCTTTTTGCCTTCACCCGCGAGAGCGACGGGCGCGCGCCTGCCGGGGCAATTCTTGACCTGGTGCGCGAGGAGCTCGACCTTACTGACGACTTTGACCTCATCGCCTTCGCCCAAAAGCACATGGCCGAGCGCGGGCGCATCGCCGCACTCGCCCCACTCGTTACCCGTGCCGCAGAGGCAGGAGACGCCTGCGCCCGCGACATCCTCGAGCGCGCCGCCCGCGAGGAGGCGGCGATGATCGATGCCGTCGTACGCGGCATCTTTGCCGAGGACGACTCCATCGTGCCCGTTACCTACATTGGCGGGACCTTCAAGGCAGGACGGCTCCTCTTAGACTCCCTTGAGCAGGCGCTACCCGAACGCTGCCGGCTCGTTGCGCCAGTACATGAGCCGGATGTGGGCGCGTGTCTCTTGCTCCGCCGTCGGCTCGACAAAGCGGGCGCAGCGTAACGCTGCTAAACGCGCCCGCAACCCGCAAGTGTACGTGCCACGGAAAGGAACCGCTATGGCACCTGCCATCGATTTGAACGCGCCGTTTATCGACCATACCGAAGCGCTCGAACGCGCTGAGCAGGGCGTGAGCGCCCTCGAGTGCACACGGCGCGACCGCTGGTACCCGCTTTACCACATCGCTTCGGCGGGCGGATGGATCAACGATCCCAACGGCCTCTCCTACTTCCAGGGTCGCTGGCACGTGTTCTTCCAGCTCCATCCCTTTGGCACGCAGTGGGGCCCCATGCACTGGGGCCACGTCTCGAGCGCTGACCTCGTCACCTGGCGGCGCGAACCCGTGGCCCTCGCCCCGAGCATTGAGGCCGAGAGCGCGGGCGTGTTCTCCGGCTCCGCCGTGGTGGACGCCAACGACACCCTCAACCTACTCTACACCGGACATCGCTGGCACAACGGACGCGACGACAGCGCGGGCAACCGTGAGGTGCAGTGCCTCGCGACCTCCCGCGACGGCGTGCGGTTCGAAAAGCACGGCGTCGTCATCGACAACCCCGAGGACCTCATTGACTTCCGCGATCCCAAAGTCTGGCGGCAGGACGGGCGCTGGTATCTGGTCCTCGGCCAGCGCTCGCGCGAGAATCGCGGCGAGATCGTCCTTTTCTCCTCCAACGATCTTGTGAACTGGCGGCGCGAGGGTATTCTCTACCGCCACCCCGATCCAAACGTCTACATGCTCGAATGCCCCGACTTCTTTCCCCTTACGGCGCCGGACGGCAAGACGCGCTGGGTGCTCTGCTTCTCGGCCATGGGCGCGAAGGCACAGGGCTACATGAATCGCAACCGCAACAACGCGGGCTACGTGGTGGGTACCTGGGAACCGGGGCGGACGTTTGAGCCTGAAGGCGCGTTCCATCTGTGGGACTGGGGCCAGAACTTCTACGCCCCGCAGAGCATGGCGGCGCCGGACGGCAGACGCCTTATGATTGGCTGGATGAGCCCTGCAGGCGCCGCGCCCATGCAAGATGATGGATGGTGCGGGCAGCTCACCTTGCCGCGCGAGGTCTCGCTTGCGGCGGACGGCGCGCTCATCACCACACCTGCACGCGAGCTCGAAGCGCTGCGCGAGGACACGGTCGAGGTCGGTCCGGTAACGCTTGGCGCTAACGAGGACCTGACCGTGATCGAAGACGCCGAGGCTACAGAGATCGAGCTAACGATCGACCTCGCAGCGTCTACGGCCGAGCGTGCCGGTCTCAAAGTCCATGCCACCGAGGACGGCGGGTATGTGTATGTTGCCTACGACGACCAGACGGGGCGGGTCGTTCTCGACCGCGGGGCGGTACGCCTCGGCGAGCGAGGCTATCGCGCCGCGCCGCGAGAAGGGCACGACTCTAACCTCGACACGCTTAAGCTGCGCATATATATCGACCGCGGCTCGATAGAGGTGTATGTGGACGGCGGGCGCGCCGCCATGAGCGCCTACAGCTTCCCCACGCCCGGCCCGCGCGCGGTAAACCTCTGTGCAGAGGGCGGCTCGCTTGCGGTGAGCTCGCTTCGCCGGCACCGGCTGCGCTCCATAGGGCTTGCGTAGAGGCGCGCCTGTCGCCCGCCCGCACAGGTGAGCCCGGGCTACTCCCAGGACACGTTGCGCCGTAGCCGTTTGCGCTCGGAGCGATGCCGCTTGTCTGACAGGCGACGCTCCCGCACGGCGCGGGGGACCTTCGTTTTGATGCGGTGCTTTGGGGGCTTTGCACGGCGCTCAAAGATACGCTTGAGCTTCTCTAGACAGGTGCGACGGTTTTGATGCTGGCTGCGCGATTCGCGAGAGGTGACCGCGATACCGGTGGGCACATGCACCATGCGCACCGCCGAGTCGGTGGTGTTCACGCCCTGCCCGCCCGGCCCTTTGGCACGAAACACCTGGACCTCGCACTGCCGCGCGAGCTCCTCATCCGTCAACGCGGCATAGCGGGCATACGTGCGCCAATCGGCGCCCTTGCCGCTGTCCTTTCCGCTACCCATGAGCTCCCCCCCCCTATACCAGCGCAAACACAAGCAGCACGGCGAGAAAGACAATATTCCAGCCGGTAAAGAGTGCAAGGTAGGAGCCCTTGGCACGGGGATGCACGAGCGCAAACTGCTTGTAGGAGATAAGACTCGCCATGGAGGCGATGAGCGTACCGAGCCCGCCCAAGTTGCAGCCGATGATGAGCTCGCGCCACGCGTCGGTGAAGCCCGAGAGCAGAATTGCCGCCGGCACGTTGGAGAGGACCTGACTCGCCACAACCGAGACGACGAGCTCGTTGCCCACGACCGCCTGAGCAATAAAGGCGTCGATGGCCTCGATACGCCCCATGTTGCCCACGAACACAAAGAACGCCACAAAGGTTGCGAGCAGGGCATAGTCGACATGGCGAAGCGCCGCCCTATCGAAGACGATGCCCACCGCGACGGCGGCAGCAACCGTCACCTGCCAGGGCAGCACACGCGCCACCGAGGCGAGCGCCAGCGCAAAGAGCACGATCCAAGGTACCGTGCGCGCAAGCGGAACGCCCGCGTCCTCGCAATCGTCTGCAAGCACCGGCGCCGAAGAGAGCGGCAGCGCATCTGGAGTGCGCCCAAACAGCACGATCGCACCCACGAGTAGCACAAGGGCGGCAAGTGTGAAGGGGAGCATGAGGATGAGAAACTCCCCCAGAGGCATACGCGCGGCGGAATAGAGATACAGGTTCTGAGGGTTGCCCACAGGGGTCGCCATGCTGCCCAGGTTCGCTGCGATGGTCATCATCACCACGGTAAACGACGTGAGCCGCACCGACTTGAGATGCCCCAGCGCCAGCAGCGCAAGCGGCACGAACGTCACGAGAGCGACATCGTTG
>CASELS010000066.1 GCA_949288855.1 uncultured Collinsella sp.
CCGCCGGTCCTGCTCCGGAGGGGCCCCTGCCCGCGGCAACCGCCTCGAGCGCGCCCACGCCGGCTGCCTCGGCCGCGCACGAGATGCGGTCGCGCAGCTCTGCAGAGGGGACGGTGTCGCTCGCATCCCACACGGACGCATCAACGCCGCCCGGGCAATGCGGGTCGGCCGCCTTGCCGCCAGCAAGGTCCTCGGCCACATCATGGGCCCGGTCCGTGCCGGTCTTTTCGTTGCCAATGGGCATGTACTCGATAAAGCGTACGTGCACCGGTCGCTCGAGCGAGAGCTTGGCCAGGCCAAAGACGTCCTGCTCGAGCCGGCGCACGACCACGCAGTTGACCTTAACGGGCTCAAAGCCGTATGCGAGCGCGGCATCGATGCCGGCAAGCGTCTGCTCAAGGCGGCCCAGACGGGTAATGGCAGAGAACTGGGCGGGGTCGAGCGTGTCGAGCGAGATGTTTACGCGGTCGAGCCCGGCGTCCTTGAGCTCCGCGGCCATGCGCGGCAGCAGCGCACCGTTGGTGGTGAGCGAGATATCCTCGATCTGAGGGATAGCGCGAATATCGCGAATGAGCGGCACAATGCGATGCGAGACGAGCGGCTCTCCCCCGGTCAGGCGCACGCAGCGCACGCCCTCGGCGGCGGCGATGCGCACGAACCGGGCGATTTCCTCGGCAGAGAGCAGCTCATCATGCGCGCGGGCGGGCACGCCCTCCTCGGGCATGCAGTACACGCAGCGGAAGTTGCACTTATCAGTCACAGCGATGCGCAGGTAGGTGATACCGCGACCGAAGCCGTCGTGCAGCTCTTCTGCCATGCGCATCTCCTCTTCTATCGTGGGGGCCGAGCCTCTGGACTCGGACCTTTATTCTCGCATCAGAATGAAGCAAGCGCAAACGCCTTGGTCGATTAATCCAGCTCCTTGAGCCCCTGGCAAAGTTCCCAGTACGTCCCGCCGAGCGCATAGAGCTCATCGTGCGTGCCGCGCTCGATGATGCGGCCGTGGTCGAGCACCATGATGGCGTCGGCATCGCGCACGGTGGAGAGGCGATGCGCAATCATAAAGGTCGTGCGCCCCTCCATAAGCTGCTTCATACCGCGGCTGATGAGCATCTCGGTGCGCGTATCAATCGAAGACGTCGCCTCGTCCAAAATCAGGACGGGCGGATCGGCAACGGCGGCGCGCGCGATGGCGAGCAGCTGGCGCTGCCCCTGGGAGAGGTTCGCGCCGTCGGAGGTCACCATGGTGTCGTAGCCCTGCGGCAGACGGCGGATGAAACTGTCTGCGTTGGCGATCTTTGCCGCCGCGCGCACCTCCTCATCTGTGGCATCGAGCTTGCCAAAGCGGATGTTCTCGGCGATGGTCCCCGTAAAGAGGTGCGTGTCCTGCAGCACGATGCCGAGCGAGCGGCGCAGCGAATCCTTCTCGATGTTCTTGACGTTGATGCCGTCGAAGGTAATCTCGCCCTCCTGCACATCGTAGAAACGGTTGATGAGGTTTGTGATGGTGGTCTTGCCGGCGCCCGTGGAGCCCACGAACGCGATGGTCTGGCCAGGCTCGGCGAAAAGGTTGATGCCGTGCAGCACCTCGTGGCCCGGCTCGTAGCCAAAGCTCACGTCGTGGAAGCGCACGTCGCCGCGAAGCGGCAGCGCGCCCACAGCAAGTAGCGTGCCATCGACACCACGCGCGGTGGCGCTCACCTTGGCCCCCGCCTCGAGGGCAGCAGGAGTGCACGAAACAACCCCGTCCCCATTTGTGCCGTCCTTGGCGACCTGGACAAGCGAGCCCCAAGCGCCGATGCCCCAGCCCTCGGGAATGCGCCATACCCAAGAGCTGCGACCCGTCTGTTCGAGCCGTACGCGGCCCTCGTCCACCTCGGGCGTCTCGTGCATGGCGGCAAAAACGCGCTCTGCGCCGGCAAGCGCCGAGAGCAGGAAGTTCGACTGCTGCGTGAACTGGTTGATGGGCATGGCGGTCTGGCGCACAAAGACCAGGTAACTCGCAAGTGCGCCCACGTCGGTCGCGCCGGTAATGGCCATCCAGCCGCCGACCGCCGCCACGATGGCGTAGTTCACGTAGCTGATGGAAACCACGGCGGGGATCATCGACGCGGCATAGGCCTGCGCGCCCGTACCGGCAACGCGCAGCTGTTCGTTCTTATCGCCAAACTCTGCCACGTTTGCCGACTCGTGGTTAAAAACCTTCACGACCTTCTGGCCGGTGACCATCTCCTCCACATAGCCGTCAAGCTCGCCGAGCACCGCCTGCTGCTTTTGGAAGTACCGGCGGCTGCGGCGCGTGGAGAAACTGATGTAGGCAAACATCACCGCATAGCCCACGACCACGATGAGCGAAAGCTGCCAGTTCAAAATGAAGATCATGGTGAGCGTGCCTACGATCATGATGAAGCTCTGGATGACCATGGCAAAGCTGTTATTCATGGCCTCTGCCACGGTATCGACGTCGTTGGTGAAGTAGCTCATGATGTCGCCGCGGCTGCGCGAGTCAAAGTAGCGCAGCGGCAGCGTCTGGATGTGCGCAAAGAGGTCGCGGCGGATATCGACAAGCACCTTCTGCCCGGCATGCACCATCGTCTGGGTGTAGCCAAAGGTGGCGAGCACGCCCGCGCAATAGATTGCAGCGGTGAGCAGGATGTTTTTGACGAAGGCCTCGTAGTTGCCCGCAGCAAGCGCATCCACCACGGGGCGAATCATATAGGTGCCGACGAGGTTGGCCACCGCGGAGATGGTGACGAGCACCGCCACGGCCAAGAAGAGCAGCTTGTGACGGCCCAGATAGGCCATGAGCTCATGCAGGGTGTGCAGAAGGTTCTTGGGCTTGTTTCCCGGTGCCGGCATTAGCGCTCACCTCCCTTCGAGGCGGAGGTGTCTGTCGAAGTGCACGAAACGACCCCGTCCCCAACCGTGCCGTATTGCTGCGAGGTGTAGATCTCGCGGTAGATCTTGGAGCTTGTGAGGAGCTCGTCGTGCGTGCCAACGGCGCTCACACGGCCGTCGTCGAGCACGATGATCTGGTCGGCGTCTTCCACCGAGTTCACGCGCTGCGCGATAATGATCTTGGTCACACCGGTGAGCTCGGCAAGCGCCGCGCGGATCTGCGCGTCCGTTGCCATGTCGACCGCACTCGTGGAGTCGTCAAAAATGATGACCTTGGGGTGCTTCAGAAGCGCACGCGCAATGCAGAGACGCTGCTTCTGACCGCCGGAAACGTTCACGCCGCCCTGGCCGAGGTCGTAGTCAAGACCACCCGGCAAACGGTCGAGAAACTCGTCCACCCGCGCCTGCCGGCAGGCAGCCAGAAGTTCCTCGTCGGTCGCCTTGGGGTTGCCCCAGCGCAGGTTCTCGCGCACCGTGCCCGAGAAGAGCACGTTTTTCTGCAGCACGATGGCAACCGCGTCGCGCAGGGCAGCCAGGTCGTAGGCGCGCACGTCGCGCCCGCCCACGCGAACCTCGCCTTCGGTCGTATCATAGAGGCGCGGGATGAGTTGCACGAGCGTGGTCTTGCCCGAGCCCGTACCACCGAGGATGCCCACTGTGGCGCCGGCGGGGATGGCAAGCGAAATGTGCTCGAGCACGTACTCCCGCGCGTCGGCGCGGTACTTGAAGGAGACGTCGTCAAAAACAACCGATCCGTCCGCCACCTCGATCAGCGCACCCTCCGGCGAGGTAAGGTCAACGGGCTCGTCCAACACCTCAGAGATGCGGTGCACGCTCGCCAGCGAACGCGTAAGCAGCAAAAACACGTTGGAAATCATGATGAGCGAGTTGAGGATCTGCATAACGTAGGAAAGAAAACCCGTGAGCTCGCCCACCTGAAGCGCCCCGCCCAAAATCATCTGCCCGCCAAACCACATGATGAGGGTCGTGGCGGTGTACATCGATACGTAGAGCACGGGCATGTTGAAGACCGCTAGGCGGAAGGTCCGCTCACTCGTAGCGGCGAGGCCCTCGTTCACCCGGCGGAACTCCTCGCACTCGTAATCACCGCGGACATACGCCTTAACCGCGCGCACCGCCGTGAGCATCTCTTGCACCACGTCGTTCAGCTTGTCGACCGTTGCCTGCAGCACGCCGTAAAGCGGGCTCACCCGGCGCACGATGATGACGATAGCGATGGCCATGACCGGCACCACGCCGCAAAAGACGAGCGCGAGCTCGGCATTGAGGTAGAACGCAAGCGCAAAGCCGATGATGAGCATCACGGGTCCGCGCACCATGGGGCGAAAACCAGCGTTGAGCGCGTTTTGGATAACCGTCACGTCGGTGGTCATGCGGGTGACGAGCGACGACGTTTCAAAGTGGTCGAGGTTTGCAAACGAGTACTCCTGCACCTTCTGATACTCCGCCGCACGCAGGTGCGCCCCGAGCCCGTAGGCGGCGCGCGCCGCAAAGCGGGCATAGAGCAGGCCCGTAACGAGGGCGGCGATGGCGCAGGCGCCCATGAGCAGCCCTTGACCGGCGATATAGTTGAGGTCGCGGTTTGCCACGCCCACGTCGATGATGTCTGCCATGAGGATGGGGATTATCATCTCAAAGGCGCTCTCGATGATGACGAGCAGAATGCCGAGGATGGCGTCGCGACGGTACTGACCAAGATACGAGATGATACGGCGAAGCTCATGCACGGGAGGTCGCCTCCCCTGCGCCGTGTGCCTCGCTCGCGTCGTGAGCCTCGCTCGCGCCGGGCTCGGCGGGCGTGCGGCTGGCGGCCTGACTATCTGCCGCGGCGGCTGTGAGCTTTTGCCCGTAGGTGCGCAGGTTCGCGTGCGCGCGGCGCAGGTAGTCAGCAAACGCCTCGCGTTCCTTGGGCGTAAAGCCGTCGAGCATGGCGCGTGCCTCCTCCACGCATGCGGCGTTCCACGCGCGGGCGACGCGCTCCCCCTCGCTGGTAAGCGAAACCACCTTGCAGCGGCGGTCGTCTGCATGCGGCGCAAAACTCACAAAGCCTTTGCGCTCGAGCGCGTCGAGCATACGCGAAACGCCCGCCGGATCGAGCTCGTAGAAATCGGCAAGCTCACGCGGCGTGCAGGAACCGTTCTCTGCCAAGTAACTCAACAATTTGGGCTGACCGGTGCCCAAGCCGATACTTGCCATGTAGGGGTGCATGAGCTGCTTTTGGGCGTGAGATGCCCGGAACAGCAGCATACGGTAGGCGACGAGCTCACCCGGGTCATCCGAATCTGGCGCCGCGGACTGCGCAGCTTCTCTGTCTTGCATAGCTCCTCGCAATACTTGATATATCAATTGTTGACTTATCAAGTATTAGCGCGCTACAGAATCCATGTCAAGCAAATCATCAGAACGAAATGCGAGATCATTAGAGCTTGATGCCCATTTGGACCAATGACCAACATGAGCAATACCGCAACTTCTGAATCCGGCCAATCAGGGGGGGTATTCATCCCTCGATGTGGGCAACCTCCCCTTACCACACCCAAACTTGGCCCTAGGTCCGAGTTGCCTCCGGCCGATTGACAAGTACGATTTTTGAGCGCATGTATACGTATCAATCCCGCTCTGCCGGAGTAGGATTAGCCACGAAAATCAACTTTTGGTAGCCACAAAGAGCTGACGTTGCTTCATCGACCTTCTCAAACCCGACCTTCTTTGAAAAGGGGCTTCCCAGCGCAACAAGATCGAATACGACATCGTTGCCCCACCAAGCTCCAAACAGTTCAGGGGACAGCGCCTCCGGAATACTACGTTGTGCGATGCCCTTTGCTGTGGTGTATATCAAAGGAACCGTACAGACCCTGTTGCGCACGAATGAACTGTCCCCGTTCAGGCGAGCGGCGAAGCTCGCATCGGTATTACCGTTTTCGGCAGGATTATCTTCGCGGGGATAGAGATGCACCGCGCCAAACTGTCCAAAGAAATGCTCTGTTGGATGCTCGGCTACGAAGAATTCGAAATTATCGGCCATCACCTCATCTCGGTAGCCTTCGTCATAAACCGATCCAAGCACGGAATAGTAGTGGAAGGCCTGTTCGAGCGTCTTCACGACTTGCTTAGCCTGCCGTGAGGCATCCACAAATAAAGCTTCGAAGACGGCTGGCGCTGCATCCATCTCAACTGACAGAAGCTTGTAGGCAGACAGGTAGTCGTCCTCCCTGCCGTATTGTTGTAGGGCCTCATGCGCGCTGCGAACAACGGCATCCTCAGGAACTTCGCTTGTCAGTAAAAGTAAGACACCTCGCAACCAGAGCACACCCTGATGATCGACATCCACGCCGACCGCATGCACCTTTCGGTCTTCCGGCAATCCTCGGTTATACGCAAATAGCTTTTGCAGAAATGCACGGTACGCGCTGGTCCCCGAAGCCGTATCTTTCAGTTGCCGCATGATGTCATCTAAGACAGCCGCATCGCCCGTTTGCAAATAGTGATCTAGGTACAGGCTTTCTCCCATACCCATCTCGCACAAAAGGTAGCGCATGTCCCAATGCTGGTTGAGATACTTAATCAGCTGCAGCTCGATATCGTAGTTTTCTGAGATGCCGTGAACCTCGCCCGTCAGTATGACCCGATATGTACCAATAGCACCCAGCGCATTGTTGGGGAGGTCACGCTGCGCATCGAAGATGACCGAATGCTGCTGCAAATATGTCGCCGGATTAACCTTAAACAAGGAATTCCCCTCCGCGCACCCTGCGAGCATCAAAGAGCCCGCACCGGCCGCGGTTAATAAAAGTCCTCGGCGCGAAAGCGCCGTCTGCATTCCGAGATTCATCAATGCCCCGTTTCTTATTTGTTCAAGCGTGTAGCGGCACACGCCTTTACTCATCGCCAAGATCGACGGTATAGACATCCGTCGGGAGCTTCATAGCGTCGGGGTCTCCCTTCATCCGACGAATCTTATTCCGGGCACGCTCAACTGCAAGACTGTCGAGCTCTTCCTCACTCACGCGTTTAATGATGTCCCCTGGTTGGCAATCAAGAATTCGACAGATATCCAGCAGCGTCTTAAGTCGAATCGCCTTAATCTTGCCGTTGCGGAGCTTTGAAATGTTCGCTGGCGTATGCCCTGTTACGCGAATAAGATCGGCGCTCGTTTTCCCCGTTTTGAGAAGCTGGGTCTCGAGCTCGACGATGAGGTAGTCCATAAGGCCTCCTACACCAAATCGTCTGTCTCTGTCTGAAGCTGCGCCGCGTAGCGCCACATCGCAGCAATTGAGAAGCACACAAGAGCCATGAGCAACGAGCCAAGATCGAGCGCCGGGCCGTTCGGGCCACCAAGCGCTATCGTGACGGGATTAGGCAGGTAGAAAAGCAAAAACGGACCAAGATGGATGCTAATCGACCCGTGCCATACGAGACCCATCACGGCATTCAGAACAAAAAGGCCCGCAATCAACGTGATGCGACGCGCATGCCGCTGCGTAAACGGCGATAATCCGCGCGCCATATCGTGACAAATACCAAAAATGGCGCCCTCCACCCCAAAAACTATGAGGAACCACAGAATTGACGGCACGATGTAGATACCAAAAGAAGCCCCTCGCTCTATCTCGCCAAACGAGGTAAAGCTCGCACCATGAGCCATCTGATAAACAGTCGCCACAATGATGCCTACAGCCAGTGCCGCTGTTGCGCCCATAAGGATGATAAACACAGTGCCTAGTACCTTACCCAAGCGGTGTAGGCTACCAAGCGATGCGTCAATCTGCTTAACAGTCTTATTCATCTGACCTCGCTCCACTGAAAACAGTAAAGTTATCGTTTTTCAATAACTATACCACTATGTTGGAAGCTATTACATTTGCAAGGCCTTTAATTTCTGAATGGAGCATTCTAGTCTTATCACTTTGGTTATCATGATTATGATAACTACTTTCCGGTTCGTTGAAGGAGCAGCGATGACCTCCATCCGACCTGTTTCTGATCTGCGCAACAAGTTTGCCGAGATCTCCCGCGATGTGCACGAAAGCGGGAGGCCTGTCTTTTTAACAAAAAATGGCTCCGGCGACATGGTGGTAATGAGCATGGAGGCGTACGAGCATCTGCAATTTGAAAGCGAGGTATACGCCAGCCTCCTCGAAGCGGAACGTCAAGCAGAAAGCACGTCGCAACGATTCTCGCCCCGCGAGGTTCTTGAGCGGCTCCGTGTCGTAGCGCACGAATCCCCATCCGAGAAGGCGGCCGCAGTTGTATAGCGTGACGTTTCTGCCGGCTGCTCTTGCTGACATTGAGAATATCGTTCGCTACATATCAATTACCTTAGAAAACCCCGCGGCATCCGAACGGCTCGCAGAAGCGATTGTTGGCGCGGCAGAATCTCTCGCAACACTGCCGTATCGGCATCGCGTGTACCAGCCGCTCCGCCCACTCAAAAATGAGTATCGCGTCATGCGCGTGAATAACTATCTCGTGTTTTACTGGGTTGAAGAAGAGCCACCTCGCGTAACGATAGCTCGCGTGCTATACGCTAAATCTAACGTAGCGAAACGTTTTGATGACCTGACTCTTTAACATATTCTGCTGCCGCACTCAGGCAAAAGAAATGCGGCAACGATCCTTTTCTCTCATAGGG
>CASELS010000067.1 GCA_949288855.1 uncultured Collinsella sp.
CTTGTAGGGATTGGCTGCGATGTCGATCATGCTGCCTCCTCCTCGTCGGCCTCGTCGATGTCAAAGTCGGGCGCGAGGCGCTCGGCCAGGCGCGCGACCGCGGTGCGGGCGCCCTCGGTGGGGGCGGTGAGCGCGGCGTCCTCGAGCTTGGCGGTGAGGAAGAGGGCCTCTGCCGCCTCGGGCGAGATGCCGCGGCTCATCATGTAGAAGAGCTGGTCGGGGCGGACATGCCCGATGGTTGCGCCGTGGTTGCCGGCGACGTCATCCTCATCGCAGAGAATCGTCGGGACGGTCTTGTTGTCGACGCCCTCGCTTGCAATGAGCACGGTCTCGCGCTCGGTGCCCTCGGAGCCCTTGCAGCCGTGGACGAGGTCGATGGTGCCGCGCAGGACCTTACTAGAGGTGCCGGCGAGCACGCCGTTTGCGAGGATATTGGAGACGGTCTTGCGCCCGCGATGGCGGACGGTGTAGGCAAAGTCGCGGCTCTCGGCGCCGGTTGCGAGGTAGCTCGTGTCGATGTCGGCGCGGGCGCCGTCGGCGCGGAGGTCCGCCGCAAGGCCGGTGTAGGTCGTTCCGCCGCCCAGCACCACGTGGCGCACGGTGAGCCGCGCTCCCTCGTCGAGCACATAGCCCTCGTCGTCCAAAACCACGGTCGCGGGCAGGGCGCACACGTAGACGGTGACGTTCACGCGCGAGCGCGCGCCGGCAAAGACGCGCAGCTCGGAGCCGATGAGGGCGGCGGCGTCCGCATCGCCAAAGTCATCGGTACCGTCGAGCTCGATCACAAGGTCGAGCTCGGAGTCGGGTGCGGCCACCACGTCGAGGGCAACGGCCGCGGCTGCGCGCTCCTCGCCCTCCACACGCACGACCGCGCGGGCGTGTTCACCCTCGGTCGTACCGAGGGCCACCGGCTCACCGGCGAGAAAGTTCAGGTAGGAACGGGCGTCATGGCCCATGCCTGTCTCAAAGGCACGGGCGATGTCATCCTCGGCCTCCTCGCGGCAGGCGCGCTCCTGGTAGCGCGAGAGCGCCGGAATATCGAGGTCGCCGAGGTCCCCGTCCGCATCGGCACGCGTGCCGTCCATCTTGGCGGCGCGCAGGCAGGCGCGGTCGTCCGCCGCGTCGCCTCGTGCGGCGTCCACGCGCTCCTGCATCTCGGCCACGGCGACCTCAAAGGGCCGCGCGTTGTCAAAGAGCTCCTGCGGCGCATTCACGTCAACGGCGCCGGCGGGGGCAAGGCCGGCGGGAATGGCGACCTTGGCGTTGTTCATCTTGAGCCAGCCCCACGTGGGCGCGGGCATAGCGCTAGCGTTGCGTATGGTGAGAGCGTCCATCTAGCCGATCGCCCCTTCCATCTCGAGCTTGATGAGGTTGTTCATCTCAACGGCGTATTCGAGCGGCAGCTCCTTGGCGACCGGGTTCGCAAAGCCGTTCACGATTATCGCGCGCGCCTCCTCCTCAGAGATGCCGCGGCTCATAAGGTAGAAGACCTTGTCGTCGCCGATGCGGCCGATCGTGGCCTCGTGGCCGATATCGACGTTTTTGGCGCGCACGTCCATCGCGGGGATGGTGTCCGAGCGGCTCTCGTCGTCGAGCATGAGCGACTGGCAGCTGACCGTCGCCTGCGCGCCCTCCGCCGCGGGCGTCACCACAATGGAGGAGCGGAACGTCTGGATGCCGCCTCCCTTGGAGATGCCCTTGGTCTCCACGGTGGCGCGGGTGTCGGGCGCGGCCATGACCACCTTGGTGCCGGTGTCGAGGTTCTGGCCCGCGCCCGCAAAGGTGATGCCGGTAAAGCTCGAGCGCGCACGGCGTCCGGTGAGCACGCTCATGGGGTAGAGATAGCCCACGTGGCTGCCAAAGGAGCCAGAGATCCACTCGATCTCGCCATCCTCCTCTACGCGTGCGCGTTTGGTGTTCAAGTTATACATGTTCTTCGACCAGTTCTCGATGGTCGAGTAGCGCAGGTGCGCCCGAGCTCCCACAAAGAGCTCCACGGCGCCCGCGTGCAGGTTGGCCACGTTGTACTTAGGCGCCGAGCATCCCTCGATAAAGTGCAGGTCGGCGTCGTCCTCAACGATGATGAGCGTGTGCTCAAACTGGCCGGCGCCCTTGGCGTTTAAGCGGAAGTAGCTCTGGAGCGGGAAGTCGAGCTTGGTGCCGGCGGGCACGTAGACAAACGAGCCGCCGCTCCATACCGCGCCATGGAGCGCGGCAAACTTGTGGTCCGTCGGCGGGATGAGCGTCATGAACTTCTCGCGTATGAGCTCCTCCCAGCGCGGCTCGTGGAGCGCCTCCTCAATACCGGAGTAGACGATACCCATCTTGGAGGCGGTGTCCTGCATGTTGTGGTAGACAAGCTCCGAGTCGTACTGAGCGCCCACGCCGGCGAGGTAGCTCCGCTCCGCCTCGGGGATGCCCAGGCGCTCAAAGGTGTTCTTGATGTCGTCGGGCACGTCCTCCCAAGTGGCGGACTGGTCGGTGTTGGGCTTCACGTAGGTGGCGATGTGGTCCATGTCGAGGCCCGCGATCGAAGGGCCCCACGTGGGGTCGGGGAAGCTGTTGTAGATCTCGAGCGACTTCAGGCGAAACTCGAGCATCCAGTCGGGCTCGTCCTTGCGGCGGGAGATCTCGGTCACGATCTCAGGCGTGAGGCCCTCGGCCAGGCGCTCAAAGCCCTCCTCGGAATCCTTAAAGTCGTAGAGGCTGCGGTCGATGTCCGCGACCTCGGTGCGCTGCTTTGCCATCGCGTCTCCTTAGCGCTCGACGACGGCCGAGAGGTCGCCGGCGTCGATCCCGTCGAGTGCGCCCGCGCCGGACGCCTGGCCGTCCGCGCCGGCAGCATCCTCGGCGCCCTGCTCAAAGGACTCAAAGCCGTTCTCGTCGATCCAGGGGATGAGGGAGGCGTTGTCCTCGCGCACCATGCGGCCCTGGACCATGACGTGCACGCGGTCAACGTCCACGTGCTCCAAGATACGGGTGTTGTGCGTGATGATGATGAGGGAGCCGTCGCAGGTCTTACGGTAGAGGTCCATGCCGCGGCTGACAACGCTGAGCGCGTCGACGTCGAGGCCGGAATCGGTCTCGTCGAGGATGGCGAGCTTGGGCTGGAGAAGCAGCAGCTGGAGCATCTCAACCTTCTTCTTCTCGCCGCCCGAGAAGCCCACACCAAGCTCACGGTTGAGGTAGCTCGGGTCCATGTCGAGTTCAGCGCAGAGCTCCTTCACGCGGCGGCGGAACTCCTTGCCCTTAAGCGCCCGGTCCGGGCGTGCGGCGAGCGTGGCGCGCAAAAAGCTCGAGAGCGGCACGCCGGGGATCTCGACCGGCGCCTGGAAGGAGAGGAAGAGCCCCGCGCGGGAGCGCTTGTCGGGCGAAAGCTCGGTCACGTCCTCACCGTCGAAGGTGATGGTGCCCGCGGTCTGGGTGTAGACGGGGTCGCCCATGATGACATGGCCCAAGGTGGACTTACCGGCTCCGTTGGGGCCCATGAGGACGTGGGTCTCACCGGGGGCGACGGTAAGGTCGATGTTGTGGAGGATCTCCTTCTCGTCAACGGCGGCGGTGAGGCCCGTGACGGAAAGCAGCGGCGTGGTGGGCATATGAGGCCTTTCTCGCATGAGGGTTCTGGGCGGGCGCAAGGCGCGGGGTCTCGGTTGGGAGGCGTGGCCTCTGCTCGGCGCGTGGCTCCGGCGTGGGCGGGACCCGCTTGCGGACGACGGCAAAACCCTATCAATTCTCTCGGAATAAGAATACGGTGAACTTTTGCGCCGTCAAGTTATAATCCGACTAATTCACTAGAATATTGGGTGCATTTGGGGACGGGGTCGTTTTGTGCATCCGTCCCGCACAGAAAGGAGCGAGCGCATGCTTATATCGTCCAAAGGGCGCTATGCGCTCCGCCTTATGATCTACATCGCCGCCTTTGGGCGCGAGGACGGTCACAAGGTGGCGCTCCGCGAGGTGGCGGCGGGGGAGGATATCTCGCTCAAATACCTCGAGCAACTCGTGCGCCCGCTCATGCAGGCGGGCTACCTCAAGAGCGTGCGCGGCAAGGGCGGCGGATATGTGCTCGCGCGCCCCGCGAACGAGATTCGCGCCGGCGATATCCTGCGCGTGGCCGAGGGCACCACGGCGCCGGTTGCCTGCGAGGGTATCGAGGGCGCCTGCTACCGCGCGGGTCTTTGCTCTACGGTCAAGTTCTGGCAAGGTTTGGACGACGTGATCGAGCGCTATGTCGACGGCGTCACCCTGGCCGACCTCGCCCGCGTGCCCGAGATCAATCTCGACGTCGACCTTACCGGCATCGCGTAGGTGTTGTCCTCCATTCTGCCCGGCGTGCCAACTTTCATCATTCAGTCACGCGTTCAAGCTCTACTTCAACCTTAATTGACTTTCCTGGAGACCCGGCGAAACCCCTTGACCGGGGGATAGCGCCCCGGGATACTCGTCTCACCTCTTAGCGCCTCGCGCACCTATCACCAGAAATGCACCTGCCCCAGAGGGCCGGAGACGAGGAGGACACAATGCGTATCAAGCACTGCGCCGTGCTCGCCGGTTTGGTCGGCACGCTCGCCCTGGGCGGCATTTCCGCCCCGGCAACGGCTTATGCCGATGAGACCGTTCCGGCACCTGTGGAGGGCGCCGCGTCCGACGGAGACCGCGCTGCCGATGACAACACCCCAGAAGAGGGCCCCGTCGCCACCGCTGCCGGCGACGGGGCCACGGACGACTTCTCGCCCACAAGTACGGGCGTTACCGTTCCCACCGATTACGACAAGGCAGATTTCTACGAGGCGGCGCCCCTCGCGAGCACGCTTTCTGCTGCGCCCACTGCACGCGTCGCTGTTACGGGTGCCACAGACGAGATGAAGTACTTCACCCTCTACGAGAGCGGCCAGAACTACGACCAGGGTTTCTCCAAGTGGGACGGCTACCACGCGATGGGCTACTACCAGTTTGACCGTCGCTACTCACTCGTGCCGCTCATGCGCTCGTGCTATGAGTACGATCCGGTGACGTTTGCCATGTTCAAGCAGCTTATCGACCGTGCGGAAGAGCTGTCTTCTGCAAGCACGGTGATCTTTGACACTGCAACGGGGCGCCTGACCGAGATCGGCCAGCTCGCCGAGGACGCATGGCATGCCGCCTATGCCGCTGATCCCGCAACGTTTGCGGCGCTTCAGGATGCGTACGCCATCTCCAACTACTACCAGCCGACCGAGCGCTGGCTCAAGAGCGAGCTTGGCATTGACATGTCCGGTCGAGCCGACTGCGTGAAGGGCCTTGTGTGGAGCTTCACCAACCTCTTTGGCACGGGCGGCGTGAAGGACTATCTGCGCGCGGCAAACCTTACGAACGACATGAGCGACCGGGAGTTTGTGAACGCCATCGTCGATTCGCTGCCGTCGAGTCTGACGAAGTACAACGAGAACACCAGGTACCACCAGAGCTGGATCAACCGTTACGAGAAGGAGCGTGCGACCTGCCTTTCCTATATTGCCGAGGACGAGGAACAGGCTTCCCAGCCGGGTACCGACAAGCCTGCGGGCGACGTTTCTGTGGATAACGGCAACCAGGGCGGCTCCGGCAATGGGGGCGCTCAGGGCGGCACGGGTAGCGAGGACGTGACTCCTGGCGAAGGCGGCACGGGTAATGAGGACGTTGTGATTCCGGGCGATGGCGATGCGAACAGCTCCGGCGACGGTAACACCGACGACGGCTCCGAGGACGAAAGCCAGAATGACAGTCAGAATGACAGTCAGAATGACAGCTCTGACGCTTCGAGTGGCAACCAGTCCGACAACAATGGCTCCGGCAATAACAATAACGGCAACGACTCCAGCAACGATTCCAACGTAAACAACGGCTCCGCCGTCGATAACGACGCTGAGGACGAGGCCGATGGTGTCGAGATCCCTGCACCTGTTCAGCCGACTCCTCCTGCATCCAACAACGCTGCCGGTGGCGTGACCACCACGCCGCCTGTTTCCAATGGCGCCCTCGATGCGACCGATGATGCGTCGAGTGGGGAAGACTCCTCTTCTGAGCTAAACGGCGCTGGCGGCTCTAACAATCAGTCTGACGCGGATTCTGAGGGCAGCGAGAACGTGAGCCACACGGGCCCGGACAACAAGAACACAAGCACGTCCGATTCTGGCAACGGCGAGAACGTCTCTCAGAAGACGGGCGATTCTGCCAACACCACCAAGGATGATGCTGGTGCCCAGAAGAGGGCGTCAGGCAAAAAGGGCCTGCCCCAGACCGGTGACGTCGCGGGTGTTGCTGCTCTTGCCACCGCGGGCATGGCGGTGCTCGGCGGAGCATCCCTTGCTGCGGGCAAGCGTCTTATGCGCATTGAGGAAAACGATGCGCCCATTGAATAGTGGGGACAGCCGTTCGGCTCTAAGCGAGTAAAACTTATGCGGGCTCTGGGTAATCCGGAGCCCGTTTTGCATCCGGGCTATTTCCAATAACGACCCGCTTGAGCTTAGGGCGTGGCAACTGTAGTGTTTGTTTCTCAATCTTCGGTGTTGCATAGTATTGGCTGTGAGGGATTTGGCTCTGAGTTTTTGTGAGCAGGGCATTGTAAAAAAGAGGTGGTAGGGGATGCCGTCAGCCAAAAAAGTGCACAAGTTAACAGTTTCTATCGATTGGCCTGGTGGCGCCGATGGGTTGTCTTTCGAAACAGACACACATGTGCGAAAAGAGATTTGGGACCATATTCGCATTACACCAAATGAGATTGTCTTCACCTTTTCCCGCTCAAGCAAATTGATGCCAACGGAGTCTTTTGCCAATAAGACGCGACAGGATCAGCTGTCATATACACTGCTTGCTATCTCGTTAACCACAGAAGGACGCGTTCCTCGAATTGCTTCCGCTGAGCTCGATATTGAGGGCACGACCGCTCCTGTAGAAATCGACAGGAACCTTCGTACTAAGTTCGAAGATTGGGCGCATGTACATACTGCATCTATGTTGCCGTGGGACGTGGCAAGGGAATTGTTTCTGACAGGCGAGAAGGCCCGATGTCTGCGCACTGCCTCGTCGCATCTGCTTTCGAGCGTTCAGCACAATACGGATGAGCAGGCAAGGCTCCGTGATTTATGGAGCTCGTTTAACTGCCTGTATCGATACTCGTTCTACGCCGCCGACGACATAAAGTGTTGTTTTGTCTCAGGAAAACCCGCGTATAGCGACAATGCTGGTCTTCAATACTGTGCCTCGCTGCTCAATGATAGTGACAGGGCAATCCTCTCGGGACGTTCAAAGGAAGTTTATGAAAGGGCCGTCAAGCCAATCCTTGATGATTTATCTTGGGGCTTTATTGCTGCCCAATCATTATTGAGTCGGAGTCAGAAGCCGAAAGAAGACATAATTAAAACGCTGGACGTTTCAACGGCAAGACGTATTCAACGCGCGCTGGATAAGCGAATTGAATCCAGTAAAGACAAGCCCAGCAAAGACGAAGTTCGAAAAGCTCTTTGCGCTTTGCGAAATAGCTTGACGGAACAAATAGATGGGTTGACAGAGAATGAGGCGAACGAGATTGCATTCTTGATTACCCGATACCTTTACAATCTGCGCTGTCGTTCCATGCACGGTGAGACAGCGCATCGCCTTTTCTGTTTCAAAGAAGATCCGGTGCTAATGTCGCTGAACAAACTGCTAGAGTCGGTAATTGTTGACATGATGGTATATATCGCGCGCGGAGAAGGCGGCGCGAGAAGCAAGCTATGACCCCGTTTTGATCGTATGCAATAGGTCATCACCCTCCAGGTTGTGAACAGGTGCTAGCAGGATGATGGAATTGATGGTGTGAAATATGCCTATAGAACCTAGCAATATCATCGTCACCGGCGGCTGCGGCTTCATCGGGTCCAACTTCGTGCGTTACGTCGTCCGCGAACACCCGGGCGTGCACGTGACCGTGCTCGACAAGCTCACCTACGCCGGCAACCCCGAGAACATCGCGGGGCTGCCGGCCGACCGCGTGGAGCTCGTGGTGGGCGATGTCTGCGACCGCGCGCTCCTCGACGAGATCGTCCCCGGGCACGACGCGGTCGTCCACTTCGCCGCGGAGTCCCACAACGACAACTCCATCGCGGACTCCGAGCCGTTCCTGCGCACCAACGTCGAGGGTACGTTTTGCCTGCTCGAGGCGTGTCGCAAGTACGACGTGAGGTTCCACCACGTCTCCACCGACGAGGTCTACGGCGACCTCGCGCTCGACGACCCGGCGCGCTTCACCGAGGAGACGCCCTACCGCCCGAGCTCGCCCTACAGCTCCACCAAGGCGGCCTCGGACCTGCTCGTGCGCGCCTGGCACCGCACCTACGGCGTGCGCGCCACGATCTCAAACTGCTCGAACAACTACGGTCCCTACCAGCACGTGGAGAAGTTCATCCCGCGCCAGATCACGAACCTCATCGACGGGG
>CASELS010000068.1 GCA_949288855.1 uncultured Collinsella sp.
ACAAAGAGGGACTGCTCGAAGCGGGGAGGGTCCGATCGGTTTCGAGAGCGCGGGGTGCGCCATCGAACACGGTGTGAGGGCTTCGGGCGGCACGGTCGCTGTCCGGGCGCTGCGGTAGAATCTGATGGCAAGCGAAATCAGAGACGATACGACAGCACATCAGATGAGGAGACGCTCCCGTGGCCTTCGTTCACCTGCATAACCATTCCGAATACTCCATGCTCGACGGCGCTACGCGCGTGAGCGACATGGTCAAGCGCGCTGTGGAGCTCGGCATGCCCGCCGTGGCACTCACCGACCACGGCTACATGTACGGCATCCCCGAGCTCGGCCTTGCCTGCGACGCCGTGAACAACGCCGCGCCCGATTTTCGCCAGTGGAAGCACGATAAGGCGACGTTTGCCACCGAGGGTTTTGGCGAGGCGCCCGAGGACGATAAGGCGCGTGCCCAGTGGGAGCGCGACTGCGCGGTGTGGGAGGAGACCGGCTCGCTCGACACGGCCAAGCCCAAGCCCGTCATCAAGCCCATCTTTGGCTGCGAAGTCTACTTCACGCCGGACGAGACCCTGGCGCGTGACCATAAGCCCGAGCTCTACCACATGATTCTCATCGCCCGCAACCACACCGGCTACGTCAACCTCATGCAGATCGTGTCCGAGGCCGCGGTCCAGGGCTTCTACTACAAGCCACGCGTCACCCTCGACAACCTGCGCCGCCATCGCGAGGGCATCATCGCCACCTCGGCGTGCATCGCCGGCATCATCCCCAAGTGCATCGACCGAGGTGAGGACGAGAACGCCCTCATGTGGGCGACCACCTTCCGCGACACCTTTGAGCAGGGCAACTTCTACATCGAGATTCAGGACCACGGCATCTCGACCGACGCCGGCCTTACCGACGAGCAGCTCGACCGCCGTCTTATCGACATCGCCAACCAGATTGGCGTGAAGGTCATCGCCACCAACGACTTCCACTACCTCACGCGCGATGACGCGCCGGTGCAGGACATCATGATGTGCATCGGCATGAACTCCAAGGTTGACGACCCCAACCGCATGCGTATGCAGGGCAGCGAGTTCTACATGAAGACCGAGGACGAGATGCGCGCCCTCTTTCCGTACTGCCCGGAGGCCTGCGACAACACGGTTGAGATTGCCGATAAGTGCGACGTGCAGCTCGAGTGGGGACAGATCATCCTGCCTCGCTACCCGCTGCTCGACCCCGGCGAGACGCATGAGAGCCAGTTCCGCCGCGAGTGCGAGGCCGGTCTTGCCAAGCGCTACGGCGAGGATTGGGAGACGCAGGTCATAAACGGCGTCTCGATCAAGGAGCGTTTTGAGTTCGAGTACAAGGTCATCTGCGACAAGGGCTTTGCGGCGTACTTCCTGATCGTGGCCGAGTACGTGCGCTGGGCCAAGCAAAACGGCATCGGCGTCGGCCCCGGCCGTGGATCGGCGGCGGGCGCCCTCGTTGCCTACGCCATGGACATCACCACCTTCGACCCGCTCTCAAACGGCCTCATGTTCGAGCGATTCCTCTCGCCCGAGCGTATGGAGATGCCCGATATCGATATGGACTTCGACGATGAGCGTCGCCTGGAGGTGGTGGAGCACGTCCGCCAGCTCTACGGCTCCGAGAAGGTCACGCACGTCATCACGTACTCGACCATCAAGGCCAAGCAGGCTATCAACGACGCGGCCCGCGTGCTCGACTACCCCGTGTACATGGGCCAGCGCCTCTCGAAGATGATCTCGAGCGACCCCAAGGTCAAGCTCCGTCAGGTGCTCGAGCAGGTGCCGGGGCACGAGGAGAACTACAACCCCGATTTTGCCGACGCCTACCGCAGCGACGACGACGCGCGCCGCATCATCGACGCGGCCCTCTCCATCGAGGGCCTCACCCGCGGCGAGGGCGTGCACGCTTGCGCCGTCCTCATCTGCCGCGACCCGGTGAACGAGCACGTCCCCACCAAGCTCGACACCAAGGGCGGCGTGGAGATCACCCAGTACGAAGGCCACACCGTCGCGGACATGGGCCTTCTTAAGATGGACTTCCTGGGCCTGCGCACGCTCACGGTTATCTCTAAGGCAAAGGCCAACATCAAGGCAAACTACGGGATTGATATCGACGTGGACGCCATCCCCTTCGACGACCCCGAGATTTTCAAGCTTATGCAGACCGGCCACACGGCGGGCGTCTTCCAGATCGAGTCTGCCGGCATGACGGCGACGATCAAGAACATGAAGCCCACCGAGTACAAGCACGTGGTCGCTCTGATCGCCCTCTACCGCCCCGGCCCTCTGGGCGCCGGCATGGTCACGAGCTACATCAACCGTATGAACGGCAAGGAACCCGCCGTCTCCTACGACCCGCGTCTGGACGACATCCTGGGCGAGACCTACGGCACCATGGTCTACCAGGAGCAGGTTATGAACATCTCGGTCGAGATGTGCGGCTTCTCCAAGGGCGAGTCGGACAGCCGTATCCGCAAGCCCGTGGCCAAAAAGAAGATCAAGATGCTCACCGAGCAGGTCTTCACCTGGGAGGACGGTCACGAGGAGACCATCTACGACCACTGGATGAACGGTGCGGAGCGCAACGACTACAAGCGCGAGACCGCCCAGCGCATCTGGGACGACGTGCTCGAGTTCGCCTCCTACGCCTTCAACAAGTCTCACTCGGCCGGCTACGCCATCCTCGTCATGCAGACCGCCTGGCTGAAGGCGCACTACCCCAACGAGTTCATGGCGGCCGTGCTCACGTCCTACACGGGCAAGACCGACAAGATCGTGCACTATGTCTCCGCCTGCCGCCACGACGGCATCCAGGTGCTGCCGCCTGACGTCAACGAGTCGGGTCGCGAGTTCACCGCGGTCAAGGAGGGCATCCGCTTTGGTCTCGCGGGCATCCGCGGCGTGGGAGAGGGTGTGGCCGACGCCATCATCGCCGAGCGCGAGCGCGGCGGTGCCTTCAAGAACCTGCACGACTTCGTGGACCGCGTGGACTCGAGCCAGGCCAACCGCCGCGTGATCGAAGCGCTCATCAAGGCAGGCGCCTTCGACTCGTCGGGCTACACGCGCCGCCAGCTCATGAGCTTCGTCGACAAGGCCAACCCCGAGAACATCGTCGACGCCGCCACGCGCCGCCAGAAGGAGCAGGCATCGGGTCAGGTTTCGTTCTTCGACATGTTCGGCGACGTCGAGGGGTCGGGCTTTGAGGTCTCCATCCCCGGGCCGGACGGCCAGGAGTGGGACCGCCACACCAAGCTCTCCGCAGAGCGCGAGGTGCTCGGCATCTACGTCTCCGACCACCCGCTGCGTCCGTACGAGTACGCGCTCGGCAAGGCGCGCGAGTACACCCTCGCCCAGACCGATACGGGCTTTGAGGTCGCCGCGCCCGGCGGCGGCACCGTCAACAAGGCCATCCCCGAGGGCAAGCCGTACTGGTTCGCCGGCATGGTCGCCGAGGTCTCCAAGCGCGTCACCAAGAAGGGCGACCCCATGGCGATCGTGCGCCTGGAGGACATGGAGGGCGAGGCCACCATCGTCATGTTTCCCAAGGTCTACAAGGAGTGCGAGAGCTACCTCTACGGCGAGACCGACCCCGAGACGGGTGCCGTCCTCTCCGATGCGTTCATCCGCGTGCGCGGCAAGCTCGAGCGGAGCGACCGCGGCGACCAGATTATCGCGCAGGAGGTGCTGCCGCTCGAGCTCAACGAGGAGGCCAACCGCCCCAAGGTGTTTGAGGTGATGGTGCCGAGCTCGCGCTTTAGCCAGGGCAACATGGCGCGTCTGGCGGCGCTTTTTGCCACCAACCCGGGCGGCGACCGCGTGGAGCTCTTCATCGAGCAGCGCGACGGCCAGCACATGCGCGCCGAGATCCCCGCGCGCGTGAACGCCCGTTCCATCCCGCTCATCGCCGAGGCGAAGGCGATCGTCGGCAACGCCGGCCGCGTGACGGTGGTATAGGCGCGTCGTCTGCCGGCGCCCGGCACTGCGGAACCTGTCCTGTCGTAGCGAGAAAGGATGCCCTATGGCCTGTGAGGAGTTCTACATCGACGTCGACGGCAAGCGCGTGCATGCCAAGCTCGACCGTCCCGAGGGTGCAGAGCGCGGCCCGCTCGCCGTCGTCTTTCACGGCTTCACCGGCCATATGGAGGAGCGCCACATCATCGCCGTGGCGGAAGGCCTTCGCGCCGAGGGCGTCTCTACGCTGCGCGTGGACCTCTACGGCCACGGTAAGAGCGACGGCGCCTTTGCCGACCATACGCTCTACAAGTGGGTGACCCAGGGCCTTGCGGTCATTGATTACGCCCGCGGGCTCGACTTTGTCGACGCGCTCTACGTCGTCGGCCACTCGCAGGGTGGCCTGCTTTCCATGCTTCTTGCAGGCATGTGCCCCGACGACGTCGCGGCGCTGATGCCGCTCTCACCGGCGATTCTCATCCCCGAGGCGGCCCGTCAGGGCGTCCTGTTAGGATGCCCCTTCGACCCGGTGCACATCCCTGCCACGATTGGGGTGGGGGAGCGGACGCTCTCCGGCAACTACGCCCGCGTGGCGCAGACCATCCATGTGGAGGACGAGATCGACTGCTATCCTGGCCCTGTCCTTATCGTGCATGGCAGCGCCGATGAGGGTGTGCCGCTGAGCGACTCGGAGGCGGCGGTCGCCCGCTATCGCAACGCGCGTCTCGTGGTGATTTCCGACGACGACCATTGCTATCATGCGCACCTCGACCAGGCGGTTGCGGCCGTGCGGGAGTTTGTCGCTGCGCTGTAACGCGCTATTTGCGTCGCAGCGCATTAAGGTACGTTGCGGCTATCGGCTCAAGTCGTTCATGAGCGTAAAAGCGCAAGGATCAAATCGATACTTTAGTAAAATAAAGCGCTTTCCTGCGAAAAGCACCGGTATAAAAAGCTAAAACCATCGGTGTGCGCTGTTCCGTAAGAGAAATACGCTCATAAACGACTTGAGTTTGGGCGCCAGCTCATGATTGCCGAGTCCCAAAGGCTGAAAACTACGCGTTGTAAGTGGACCTTCTGAACCTGCCCCGCCGGACATGGGGTTTGCAAAGAAAACGCGCCGGTACATCGATTTCCGTCGCATCGTGTTCAGGCCACGCTGCCGGAAGCCCACTTACATCGCGCACTTTTGTGGTGAAGTGAGCTGAAACGCGGTGCAGCGCCAAGCGCGTCGACGGTTTTAGGTGGCGCTTCAGGATGAACGTCGCACCGCGCCATGTCTAGCAAACACAAAGAAGCGCCCGTTTCCGAGCGCTTCTTGGCAACTGCCCCTATGGCAGGGCGGTTGAATTGGCTTGTCGAATGGGCTTGCGCCCCTATGCCACGTCGATGGAGACGTTAACCTCCTGCACGGGCACGTCGTAGAAGGGGTCCTCGCGGCGGCCCAGGAAGTCGCGCGCCTCGTTGGGGAAGAGCGCATAGCTGAGCACGTCCTCCTCCGAGTGCGCGTAGCAGGCAATCTCCTTGCGGAGCGTTCCCATCTCGGGCAGGATCAGATCGGCGGGGCGGCAGGTGATGGGCTCCTCGTCACCGATGATCATCTGGCGCACCTCGCGGCTGATCTTCACGGGCGAGCGACCGTACATGCCGCGCACGTAATCGCGGATCTCGTTGGAGACGACCTTGTAGCGCTCGCCGGTAACCACGTTCATGAGGGCCTGCGTGCCGACCATCTGCGAGAGCGGTGTCACGAGCGGCGGGTAGCCCAACTCGGCACGCACGCGCGGCACCTCGGCGAGTACCTCGTCGTACTTATCGTCGAGGCCAAGGTCGTGCAGCTGGTTGATGAGGTTCGAGAGCATGCCGCCGGGCACCTTGTAAAGCAGCGCCTTGGGCTCGACGGAGAGCACCTTGGGGTTCAGGATGCCCTCTGCGAGGAAGCGATCGCGTACCGGCGCGAAATGCTCCGCTACGTGCTCGAGTGTCTCGATGTTGAGGTCGGTCTTGTAGCCGAGCGCCTCAAGCGCGATGGCCATCGACTCGGTGGCGGGCTGGCTCGTGCCCTCGGCGAAGGGGGAGAGGCAGGTGTCGATAATGTCGGCGCCGGCCTCGACGGCCTTCAGGTAGGTCATCTGAGCGATGCCGGCGGTGCCGTGCGTGTGGATTTGCAGCGGCACATCGCAGGACGCCTTGATCTCGCTGACGAGCTCAGTGGCAACGTCGGGCGTGAGCACGCCCGCCATGTCCTTGATGCAAATCGAGTCGGCGCCCGCGCGCTCCATCTCGATAGCGAGCGAGGTGAAGTAGTGCACCGTGTGCACGTCGCTCGTGGTATAGGAGATGGCGGCCTGCACCTCGCCGCCCGCCTCCTTGGCGGCGCGGATGGAGGTCTTGAGGTTGCGCGTGTCGTTGAGGGCATCGAAGATGCGCAGCACGTCGATGCCGTTCTCCACGGACTTCTTCACAAAGGCGGCAACGACGTCGTCGGGATAGTTGTGGTAGCCCAGCAGGTTCTGGCCGCGCAACAGCATCTGGAGCTTGGTGTTCTTCACATGCTTGCGGATGGTGCGCAAACGCTCCCACGGGTCCTCGTTGAGGTAGCGCAAGCAGGCGTCAAAGGTCGCGCCACCCCAGCACTCCAACGCGTAGTACCCAGCGGAGTCGAGGTCCTCGAGCACCGGCAACATGTCCTCAATGGGCATGCGCGTGGCGATCTGGCTCTGCTGGCCGTCGCGCAGAATCGTTTCCATGAAGCGGATCTTACGGGTCATATGGTGTCACCCCTTTCAGATGGCGCGCTATTCGCTCTCGCTCGGCGGGAAGATGCGGCCGAGCACGAGCGAGACAAGGTAGATGATGAGCATGACCAGAAAGATACCGCCCCAGCCCAGTCCGAGGATCTGGAAGGCGACCTCGAGGTTCTCAAGATTGAACGTCATCATGCACTCCCTTCTAGAGCAAGAGGCCGAGGACGAGGCCGCCGGCGACCACCGAGGCAATCTGGCCGGCTACGTTTGCGCCCGCCGCCTGCATGAGGATGAAGTTCTGCGGGTCCTCCTCGGTAGCAAGCTTCTGGATCACGCGGGAGCTCATGGGGAAGGCCGAGATGCCCGCGGCGCCGATCATGGGGTTGATCTTCTCCTTGCGGAAGAGGTTCAACAGCTTGGCAAAGAGCACGCCGCCCACGGAGTCCATCACAAAGCCCAGAAGGCCGAGCGCCATGATGATGAGGGTGTCGACCTGGAGGAAGTCGTGGTACTCCATCTTCACCGAGACGCAGAGGCCGAGCAGAATCGAGATGAGGTTGACGAGCTCGTTTTGGGCGGACATCGAGAGGTTGTCGAGCACGCCGCACTCGCGCAGGAGGTTGCCGAACATGAGGAAGCCCACGAGCGGCAGCGAATCGGGCGCGATGAGGCCGGCAATGACGCAGATGATGACGGGGAAGAGGATCTTAGCCGTCTTGGAAACCGCGCGCGGGTTGTAGTTCATGCGGATGCGGCGCTCCTTTTTGGTGGTAACCGCCTTGACCGCAGCGGGCTGGATGATGGGCACGAGCGCCATGTAGGAGTACGCGGCGACCATGATGGCGCCCATGTACTTGGATCCGAGCGAGTTGGCCACAAAGATTGAGGTCGGGCCGTCTGCTGCGGCGATGATGCCGGCGGAGGCGGCGTCGTTGATGTCAAAGCCGAGCAGCGACGCCACGATGATGACAAAGAAGATGCCAAACTGCGCCGCCGCGCCAAAGAGCAGAAGGAACGGGTTGGTGAGCAGAGGGCCAAAGTCGATCATGGCGCCGATGCCAATGAAGAGCAGAAGCGGGAAGAGCTCCGTCTCGATGCCGGCGTCAAATAGGATCTGGAACGGACCGGGCTCGCCACCGGTCATAAGGACGCCGGAGCCGGGGATGTTTACCAGGATCGTGCCAAGGCCCATGGGTACGAGCAGCGTCGGCTCGTACTGCTTCTTGATGCCGAGGTACATGAGTACGGCGCCGATGAGCATCATTGCGATGCGGCCGGGCTCGGCAACAAGCGCGGTCACGCCTTCAATCAATATCTCCACGATGGATACCTTTCGTTACGAGGTCCGGCGACGTCGCCGTGAGGCGCGCGGGCCGGGTCCTTGAGAGCTGCGGGTCGTCGACGGCATGGCCATCGGCGATCGCGGGAGGCTACGAGAGCGAGAAGAGCGTGTCGCCCGGGTTCACCATGTCGCCCTTGGCAACGTTGATGGAGGCGACGACGCCGTCCTGCTCGGCCACGATCTCGGACTCCATCTTCATGGCCTCGAGGATGAGGACGGGCTGGTTGACCTTGACGGCGTCGCCAACGTTGACCTTGATGTCGACGATCTTGCCGGGCATGGGCGCGGTCTGCGTATGCGCACCGGCGGGAACCGACGCGCTCGCGGCGGGCGCGGCG
>CASELS010000069.1 GCA_949288855.1 uncultured Collinsella sp.
GTTGAGGGATTTACGCAGCCCGCTCTCTTTGGCGTCCTGCGCGACGACAGAGGCCTTAAATGCGATGTTGTCCGCAATGAGGTCGGCAGGCACATCGAGCACGCGCGGCGCAATGGCAAGAATATCGGCCATGCGAGCATGGGCAAGCGCCGGGTCGACCGTCTTGGGCGCGGCGTACTCGGCGATAACGAGCCAACGGCCCGGTGTCTCGGGCGCGCCCTCGTACAGATCGATGGCGGCGGCGTAATCGGGGAGGTCGGCGTCGTAGACGCGGTAGCAGGTGACGCCTTCGCGCGCCGCCCAGCGGCGGCGCAGGCGCGCGACCTTGATGAGGCGCCGGGCAAACTGCTCGGACTCGGGCACGAGCACGGGTATGGGCTTGCCTTGGCCCACGTCGACGGTGGCCTGCGGCTTTTGATAGTCGGTCATACGTGCTCCTTACCCTATGGGGACGGCTACCCATGGTAAAGCACCGGCCGCCCTTTGCCGCGCCTCATGCAAAAACCGAAGTAATGAACCCGGCCATCGCTTCATGCAAAAAGTGAGGTAGTGAACCCGAAAATGCGCGATTCGGCGCCTTTCGGGGCCTCGGGTTCACTACCTCGATTTTTGCAGGCTCTCCACCAGCGGTTCTTTCGCCGGCTTTTTCTCGGGTTCACCACCGGGTTCATTACTTCGATTCTTGCCGGAAACGCAGCGGGGGTTCACTACCTTGATTCTTGCATGAAGCGTTTTAGCGGGTTTCCGGGTGCGCCACGGGACTTGTGTCGCCTCAGGGCTTACGGGCTCACGCGGCGCCGCTGGGCTCGGCGGCCAGTGGCCGACCGTTCGCGGTCATCCACCTGCACCCGTACTAGGTGAGCGAACGTTACTTGACCCATCAATTGTTAAGAACCCGTACAATATTGCAACCTAATGATTTGGTACCTTGATAGTTGCGGATGAGGGGAGTAGACTTCTCCCGTCAAATCAAATTGGGAGTACAGAGGGGAGGAGCGTATGTGTGACAAGCAAGAACAGAACGCGGGCGACACCGCCGCCGCGGCAACGGAGCCCGCGGACGGAACGGTGCCCGTTGCCGGCGAGGTAGCGCCTGCTGCCTGCGAGCCAGTGTCCGCTGCTGGTGAGGTAGCTTCTGTCGCCGAGACGGCCGGCCAGCCCGAAGGCGAGGCAGGCCAAGCCGCTGACGAGGCAACTCAGGCTGCCGACGACCTTGCGCGCGAGCTGCTGCATGGTCTCGGCTTCTGCGGGCACTATCTCCATTTCCGCAACGGAGGTATGTCCGGGCGAGCGCCTATCATCTGCCTCATCGCCAAGCGCGGTGGCCAGATGTCGCAGCAGGAGCTCGGCGCCAGCTTTGAGCTCAAGCCGGGGTCGCTCTCGGAGGTGCTCAACAAGATGGAGACCTGCGGCCTCATCGAGCGCAAGCGCAACCCCGAGGACCGCCGCCAGCTCACGGTCCGGCTCACCGACGCGGGCTTTGAGCAGGCGCGCCTTGAGCAGGAAGGTCGTACCAAGTTTCGTGCCGAGGCGTTCACGTGCCTCGACGACGCCGAGAAGCTCCAGCTTCTCGACATGCTTAAGCGCATTCGTACCAGATGGGAGGAACTAGATGCTTAAAACCCTGATGGCGAGCATCCGCGAGTACCGGAAGGCGGCCATCGCGACCCCGATCATCGTGTCCGGCGAGGTGGTGATGGAGGTGGCGATTCCGTTCGTGACCGCCCAGCTCATCAACACCATTCAGGCCGGCGCCGGGGTGCACGAGATGCTGCCCTACGCGGGCATCCTGATTGCCATGGCGCTCGCCTCGCTTGCTTTTGGTATCGGCGCGGGCATCACCTGCTCCGAGGCCAGCTGCGGCTTTGCCAAGAACCTGCGCCACGACGTCTTTGCCGCCGTGCAGCGCTTCAGCTTCGCCAATATCGACCAGTTCTCGAGCTCCTCGCTCGTGACCCGCCTCACGACGGACATCACAAACGTCCAGCTCGCCTACATGATGATCATCCGCACCGCCATCCGCTGCCCGATGCTGCTGCTCGCCGGCATCATCATGGGCTTCATCATGGGCGGCCCCATGGCCATCGTGTACGTGATCGTTGTGCCGCTTCTGGGCTTTGGCCTTTTCAAGGTCGTGCGCACCGTGCACCCGATCTTCCGCGCGGTCTTCCATAAGTACGACGCGCTGAACGAGTCCATCGAGGAGAACGTCACCGGCATGCGCGACGTCAAGAGCTACGTGCGCCAGGAGTATGAGAAGGAGAAGTTCGGCCGCGCCGCTCAGGACGTCTGCCGCGACTTCACCCGCGCCGAGAAGATCCTCGCCTTCAACGCGCCGATGATGAACCTCGCCGTGTTCACGGTCTTTGCCGTGGTCATCCAGTTCGGCAGCTACCTCATCGTCTCCACCAGGGGCGTGGCGCTGAACGTCGGCCAGTTCTCGGCGCTCACCACCTACGGCTTCATGATCTTGATGGCCCTCATGATGGTGTCGATGGTCTTTGCCATGATCACCATGGCGCAGGAGTCTGCCGAGCGTATCGTTGAGGTTATCGAGACCGAGCCCACCATCAAGAACCCGGAGAATCCGGTGACGGAGATGGTGGACGGCTCCATCGACTTTGACCACGTGACGTTCAAGTATTCCGAGAAGGCCGAGAACGCGGCGCTGACCGACATCGACCTGCATATTCGCTCCGGCGAGACGATCGGCATCATGGGCGGCACCGGTTCGGCTAAGACCTCGCTCGTGAACCTCATCAGCCGTCTGTACGACGTCACCGAGGGCTCCGTCAAGGTCGGCGGCGTGGACGTGCGCGACTACGACCTCGAGTTCCTGCGTAACAACGTGGCCGTGGTGCTGCAGAAAAACGTGCTCTTCTCGGGCACCATCAAGGAGAACCTGCGTTGGGGCGACCCGAACGCCTCCTACGACGAGCTCGTGGAGGTCTGCAAGCTCGCTCAGGCGGACGAGTTTATCCAGGGCTTCCCGCAGAAGTACGACACCTACATCGAGCAGGGCGGCACCAACGTCTCCGGCGGTCAGAAGCAGCGCCTGTGCATTGCGCGCGCCCTGCTGAAGCGCCCGAAGGTCCTCATTCTCGACGACTCCACGAGCGCCGTCGACACCAAGACCGACGCGCTTATCCGCGAGGGTCTGGCGAGCTACCTGCCCGACACGACCAAGATCATCATCGCGCAGCGTACGAGCTCCGTTGAGCATGCCGACCGCATCCTCGTGCTCGATAACGGCCGCATCGCCGGCCTCGGCAGCCACGCCGAACTCATGGAGAGCTGCGAGATCTACCGCGAGACCTACATCTCGCAGAACCGTACCGGTGAGGAGGACGCGGAGGCAGATGCCGCCGCCGAGCCCACGCCGCACGTTGAGCACGCCCTGGAAGGAGGTGTCGCCGATGAGCAGTAAGACCGAGTTCACCGAGAAGGACTTTGAGGCCGAGGTCGAGCGCGTGAGCGCCGCCTCCGGCAACGACAACTCCTACCCGGCGCCCCAGAAGCGCGACCCGCGCTACGTGGATGAGAACGATACGCGCCAAAACGTCGCCGGCCGCCGTGCTATGCCCCAGAAGAAGGGTATGGGCGTCCAGCTCAAGACGCTCATCCGCGTCATCAAAACCCTGTTCTCCTTCTATCCCAAGATGCTGCCGCTCGTGCTGGTGTTCATCGTCATCTCCGGCATCCTGGGCACGCTGCCTGCGACCTTTATGCAGCGCGCGCTCGAGATCGTGACCGCTGTGTGGCAGACGGGCGACTGGGCGAGTGTGTCTGGTCAGATCACCACGCTCACGCTCACGCTTATTGGCATGTATGCCGTCATCCTTGTGCTGAACTTCAGCTACACCCGCATGATGGCCATCATCACGCAGGGCTCGCTCGAGAAGTTCCGCGAGAAGCTCTTCGATCACATGCAGGACCTGCCGATTAGCTACTTCGACACGCATCAGCGTGGCGACATCATGAGCCACTACACCAACGACATCGACACGCTGCGCCAGATGATTGGCCAGTCGCTGCCCAACATCACGCTCACCATCGTCACCATCTGCTCGGTGACCTGCGTCATGCTCTACTACAGCGTGTGGATGTTCCTCGTGGTTATTGCCGGCGTGCTCTTTATGGCCTACATGACCAAGACGCTCGGCGGCCGCTCCGCCAAGAACTTTGTTGCGCAGCAGAAGGAGATCGGCGTTGTCGAGGGCCACGTCGAGGAGATCATGAACGGTCAGCGCGTGGTGAAGGTCTTCTGCCACGAGGACGCCGCCCAGGAGGACTTCGACGTCCGCAACGAGGCGCTCTTCCGCGCGTCGCGTGCCGCGAACCTCTACTCCAACACGCTCGGCCCCATCCTTATGAACCTCGGCAACCTGCTCTACGTGGTCGTGGCGCTTATGGGCGGTGTCTTTATTGCCTATCAGGTGCCCAACCTTTCGTTCTCGGGCCTGCCGCTTACCATTGCGGTGGCGGTGCCGTTCTTGAACATGACCAAGCAGTTTGCCGGCCAGATTGGTCAGATCTCGCAGCAGATCAACGCTGTGGTCATGGGCCTCGCTGGCGCCGAGCGCCTCTTCGAGCTGCTCGACGAGGAGCCCGAGCATGACGAGGGCTACGTGACGCTTGTCAACACCAAGATGGAGAATGGCAAGATCGTCGAGACCGACAAGCGCACCGGCCGTTGGGCGTGGAAGTGGCCGCATCATACCGGTGAGACCGAGCTTGTGCCGCTCGAGGGCGACGTGCGCCTCTTTGACGTGGACTTTGGCTACAAGCCGGGCCACACGGTGCTGCACGACATCTCCGTTTGGGCAAAGCCTGGCCAGAAGATCGCGTTCGTGGGTGCTACCGGTGCCGGTAAGACCACCATCACGAACCTGATCAACCGCTTCTACGACATCCAGGACGGCAAGATCCGCTACGACGGCATCAACGTCACCAAGATTAAGAAGGACGACCTGCGCCGCTCGCTCGGCATGGTCCTGCAGGACGTGAACCTGTTCACGGGCACCGTTATGGACAACATCCGCTACGGTCGCCTCGACGCAAGCGATGAGGAGTGCATCGCCGCCGCCAAGCTCGCCGGCGCGCACGGCTTCATCGAGCGCCTGCCGCAGGGCTATCAGACGATGCTCACCGACAACGGCTCGAATCTGTCGCAGGGCCAGCGCCAGCTGCTCTCGATCAGCCGTGCCGCCGTCGCCGACCCGCCCGTTATGATTCTGGACGAGGCGACGTCGTCGATCGACACGCGCACCGAGGCCATCGTGCAGCGCGGCATGGACGCCCTCATGAACGGGCGCACCACGTTCGTGATCGCGCACCGTCTGTCGACTGTCCGCAACTCCGATGCCATCATCGTGCTCGACCACGGTCGCATCATCGAGCGCGGCAGCCACGATGAGCTCATCGCCAAGCGCGGTACGTACTACCAGCTCTACACCGGAGCCTTCGAGCTCGAGTAGTCGCGCGGTCCGACGAACCGGCGGACCGACGAAGTGTTCGCTATAGCTGGCCCCGTCGCAGGTGTCAGTGCCTGCGGCGGGGTTTTATGTTGTCAGGGCTCGGCAGCTCGAGACGACCCGAACAGCCCCTTTGCGTTAGCCCAAGTCGCTCATGAGCGTAAAAAGCTTAGGGTCTTTCGGGACACCTTATCTAGCTAAAGCAACTATCTGGGAAAACATAGACGCTTTTCCCTGAAAACAGAAGCAGCGATAACCAGGGCGCTGTTTTTACGCTCATAAGCGACTTGAGCCCTGGAGCGGTGTGGTGCGGGGCGACTGGTGCGCGGCAACCGTCTGCGGATGAGCCGCCGCCCGTGCCCGCCGCAACGGATAAGATAGGTTCAGAAGACCGGCGCGGGCCGGTTTACTATCGGTATGGTCGAGTTTGACGGGAAGACCCGTCGCCATCTGCGAAAGGGGCATTGATGTCTAACGTCGTCACTATCCAGAAGGGCGGGCTCACCGCCAAGATCGACTCCATGGGCGCCGAGCTCCAGAGTCTCGAGCTCGATGGGCGCGAGTATCTCTGGCAGGCGGATCCGGCGTTTTGGGGCAAGCACGCGCCGGTGCTGTTCCCCATTGTGGGCTCCATCCGCAACGACGTTGCCGAGTCTGCCGAGGGCCCGTGCCATATGGGTCGCCACGGTGTGGCACGCATCAACGAGCACGAGGTGGTCTCGACCTCCGATGACGGTTCGAGCGTGACCTTCGAGCTTGTGGCGAACGACGAGACGCGCGCGCAGTACCCCTACGACTTCAAGCTCAACATGACTTACGCCATCACGGGTGACGCCACGCTCACGCAGACTTTCCGTGTTGAGAACACGGGCACGGTTGACCTGCCGTTCTCCGTGGGCGGGCACCCGGCGTTCAACATTCCGGTCGAGGGCACCGACGAGGCATATGAGGACTACGAGTTCCGTTTTGCCGAGGCCTGGACGGCCGATTGCCCCAAGCTCGTCGAAGGCGGTCTTGCCACGTACGAGGATACGTTCCGCACGGTTGACGGCTCCGATGCGCTGCCGCTCACGCGCGATATCTTCCGCTACGACACGATGATTCTCGACCATGTGCCCGGCAACACCCTCTCCCTCGTGGGCACCAAGTCGGGCCACGGGATTCGCGTTGACTTCCCCGGGTTTGACTTTGTGGGCGTGTGGGCGGCCCCGGGTGCGCCGTTTGTGGCGCTCGAGCCCTGGACGGGCACGACCACGCTCGATACCGAGGACGACGTGCTCGAGCACAAGCACGACATCACCATTCTCGAGCCCGGCGGGGTTTTCGAGCGTTCCTTCGACATCACGCTGCTGTAGGGCGGCTCCGCCGCGGGCGGCACAAAAGAGCGACTTGGGCGAGGCGGTGCGCTTCTGGCGCGCCGCCTTTGCCATGCCGGCGAGCCCGCTGATGGCGATTCTGCAGGATAGGGGTACCGCCGCTTGCCCTTTTTCCCGGTCTGGGTATGATTAGGTGCCGGAAGAAAGGATGCGCATGTATATCAGGTTCGACATGCTCTAGCTGGGCCGTCGCTTTGCCGCCATAGCGCGGCGCCTCACGTTGTATCCCCCCGCGCCCTCAGGGCGCTCACCTGCAAAGGAACCATCATGCGCGACAAGCTGGAAAAACTCATCGCTGCCTACGAGGAGCTCGAGAAGAAGCTCTCTGACCCCTCGATTGCCTCTGACATAAAGGAATTCACGCGTCTCAACAAGGAGTACGCGCATCAGACGCCGCTGGTGGCGGCCGCGCGCGAGTACCTCGCCGCCCTCGATGATATCGAGGCCGCCAAGGAGATGCTGCGCGACACCTCCGACGCCGACGAGAAGGCGATGCTTCAGGAGGATATCTCCGAGAACGAGGTAAAGCTTCCTCAGCTCGAAGAGGACATCAAGTTCATGCTCATCCCGGGCGACCCCAACGACGAGAAGAACACCATCGTCGAGATTCGCTCCGCTGCGGGCGGCGACGAGGCGGCCATCTTTGCCGGCGACCTCTTCAAGATGTACCAGCACTTCTGCGAGGCGCAGGGCTGGAAGCTCGAGGTGCTCGACTCGAGTCCGTCCGAGGCCGGCGGTTTCAAGTCCATCGAGTTCAAGGTCAACGGCGACAAGGTCTACTCGGTCATGAAGTACGAGAGCGGCGTGCACCGCGTGCAGCGCGTTCCCAAGACCGAGAGCCAGGGCCGCATCCAGACCTCGACCGCTACGGTGGCGGTGCTTCCCGAGGCGGACGAGATTGACATCAAGATCGACCAGTCCGACCTGCGCATCGACACCTACTGCGCGTCGGGCCCCGGCGGCCAGTGCGTCAACACTACCTACTCGGCGGTGCGCATCACCCACCTGCCCACCAACACCGTGGTGCAGTCCCAGGAGCAGCGCTCCCAGATCCAGAACCGTGAGGTCTGCATGCAGATGCTGCGCGCCCGCCTCTATGAGATGGAGCTTGAGAAGCAGCAGGCCGAGCTTGGCGCCGAGCGCCAGAGCCAGATTGGCCACGGCAACCGCTCCGAGAAGATCCGCACCTACAACCAGCCGCAGGACCGCGTGACCGACCATCGCATCGGTTTCAACTCCACCTACAACGGCGTGCTGCTGGGCGACCAGCTGGGTACCGTCATCGACGCGCTTGCCGCGGCCGATCGCGCCGAGAAGCTGGCCCAGGCGGTCTAAGGCGCGCCATCAAACCAACTGCGTGCGACGGGCACCTGCGGGTGCCCGTTTCTAATATGAGCTGAACATTGTCAAGAGGCAAAACCGGCCCGTCCCTCCCGGAGCTACCGGAGGGGACGGGCCTACCTATCTTCACCCGGGCGGGCC
>CASELS010000070.1 GCA_949288855.1 uncultured Collinsella sp.
CGTGCATATCAACACCACCGAGGACCGTGCCGTGCTGCACACCGCGCTCCGTCGCCCGGAGAGCGAGATCGGCACCATCATGGTCGATGGTCAGGACGCCGTGGCAGACGTTCGCCACGAGCTCTCCCGCATGTACGCCTTTGCCGAGAAGGTCCGCTCCGGTGAGTGGAAGGGCGTCACGGGCAAGCGCATCGAGCACCTCGTCTCCATCGGCATCGGCGGCTCCGACCTCGGCCCGGTCATGGTCTACGAAGCGCTCAAGCCCTTCGCCGACGCCGGCATCGACTGCCGCTACATCTCCAACATCGACCCCAATGACATGGCCGAGAAGGTCAAGGGGCTCGACCCCGAGACCACGCTCGTCATCATCGTCTCTAAGACGTTCACCACGCTGGAGACGCTCACCAACGCGCGCGAGGTGAAGGCCTGGATGCTCGAGCGGCTGGCCGAGCAGGGTGCCATCGACGGCTCCGACGCGCAAAACGCTGAGGCCATCGCTAAGCACTTCGTCGCCGTCTCCACCGCGCTTGACCTCGTGGCCGACTTTGGCATCGACCCCGAGAACGCCTTTGGCTTCTGGAGCTGGGTCGGCGGCCGTTACTCGGTCGACTCCGCCGTGGGTCTCTCACTCATCGTCGTGTATGGCCCCGAGCGCTTTGAGGAGTTCCTCGCCGGCTTCCACGCCATCGACGAGTACTTCCAGAACACCCCGCTCGAGCAGAACGCCGTCGCGCTCATGGGCATGCTGAACGTGTGGTACCGCAACTTCTTTGGCGTCTCGAGCCACGCGGTGTTGCCCTACAACCAGTACCTGCACCGCTTCCCGGCCTACCTCCAGCAGCTCACCATGGAGTCCAACGGCAAGCAGGTCCGCTGGGACGGCACGCCGGTTACCTGCGACACGGGTGAGATCTTCTGGGGCGAGCCCGGCACCAACGGCCAGCACGCCTTCTACCAGCTCATCCATCAGGGCACGGCCATGATTCCGGCCGATTTCATCGCCTTCGTGAACACCGAGAACCCCTACACCGACGGCGACCAGGATGTGCACGAGCTGTTCCTCGGCAACTTCCTCGCCCAGACCAAGGCGCTCGCCTTTGGTAAGACCGCCGACGAGGTCCGTGCCGAGGGCACGCCCGAGGAGATCGTGCCCGCACGCGTCTTCACCGGCAACCGCCCGACCACCTCGATCTTTGGCGACCGTCTGACCGCCTACGCGCTCGGCGAGCTCATTGCCGTGTACGAGCACATCACCTTTGTCGAGGGCACGGTCTGGGGCATCGACTCCTACGACCAGTGGGGCGTCGAGCTCGGCAAGCAGCTTGCCAAGCAGATTACGCCTGCGTTCCACGACGACGCTGCGCTCGCGGAGCAGGATGCGTCCACCAAGTCGCTCATCGAGTTCTATCGCGCGCACCGCAAGTAAACGGCGCTACATAGGCTGATGCAGGGGCGGCGGCACTGGAGACGGTGCCGCCGCTTTATTCGCTTCCAGGTGTTCATGCCGTCACTGGTATCTCAAATATAAGACAACATATAACGTCTGCAGACAAATATCGACCGTTCACCGGTAAGTAAGATGTTATAAGACGTTTCAATTATTGAGCTGCTATAGTTCATATCGTCATATAACGACTGTTCCAAAGGAGGAACACTATGGCAGAACTCGAGACCATCCAGTTGTCCAAATTCGACATCAATGAGTATCTCAGGGACGGTGATGCTACGGTCGCGGCATGCGCCGAGGCCAAGGCAGTTGCCGATGAGATCCACGAGCAGGGGTATGAGAACATCTTCCTGCTCGGTATCGGCGGCACCTATGACGAGCTCGACATGGTGCGCTACTTCATGAACAAGTACTCCGAGGTTGAGGTTCACCTCATCAACGCCGCCGAGTTCAACGTCCTTGGCAACAACCGCCTCAAGAAGAATTCCCTTGTGGTGACTGCCTCCGCCTCCGGCGATACCAAGGAGATCGTCCGCGCCGTCGACACGATCGTCAACCAGGGCATTCGCGTCGTCGCCTTCACGCGCAACGACACCCCGCTTGGCAAGCTCGCCACCAAGGTCATCGCTGCCCCCGTTGCCACGGGCCGCTGCGACTTCACCTATCTGCTGTTCGATGCCTTTGCGCTGCGCCTCCTCAACCTGCGCGGTGACTTTGATCGCTATGACGACTTCATCGCCCAGACGAAGAACATCTTCCACGACCTCGTGGACATCCGCATCAAGTTCGAGCCCCGTGCCGAGGAGATCGCGCGTCAGTTTGCGCACGAGCCCTACACCATCTTTATCGCTTCGGGCGCCCTCTGGGGTGAGAACGTGCTGTTCTCCATGTGTGTCCTCGAGGAGATGCAGTGGATCCGCACCCGTGCCGTCACCTCTGCCGAGTTCTTCCACGGCACCCTCGAGCTCGTCGAGCCCGGCGTGCCGGTGATTCTCACCAAGGGCGAGGACGAGTGCCGCGAGCTCGACAACCGTGTTGAGACCTTCTGCCGTCAGTACACGGATAAGTTCGCCGTCATCGATACCGCGGAGTTTGCCATCGATGGACTCGATCCGGAGTTCCGTCCTCTGGTCTCTCCGATCATCGCTGCCGCGACTCTTCACGAGCGTCTGTCCAAGCACTACGAGACCGAGACCAAGCACAACCTCGCGTATCGTCGCTACTATCGTCAGTTCTCGTATTAACAGATGGGGGAGGTGCCTTGCATGCGGCATTTCATCCTGGCTACCCACGGACACTTCGCGGCAGGCATTCGCGAAAGCCTCGAGTTAGTCTTCGGCGTGCAAGAGGGTATCAGTACGATATGCGCTTTTGTCGATGGGGCGAGTGATATCCATGCTCTTGTCCAGGATGCCTTGGACCAGGAGCCGGAAGACGTCGACATCGTGGTGTGCACGGATATCTTCGGTGGCAGCGTGAATAACGAATTCCTCAATGCGCTGCCCAGCCATCCGCGGGTCCATCTCGTTGCCGGAGTGAACCTGCCGATGCTCATCGCCTTGTTTCTCTCGCCCGAGCCTGACACCGCGGCGCTCATTCGCTCGGTGCTCGCATCGGACGATATCAAGCCCCGCTATTGCAACGACGAACTCCGCGCCGCTGCAGATGAGGATGAGGAATTCTAAACGAGAGGAGGGTCCTCATGATCAAACTCGTACGCGTCGACCATCGCCTGCTTCATGGTCAGGTTGCCGTATCGTGGGTCAACGGCATCGGTGCGGATTGCATTCTTGTCGCGAGTGACACGGTGGTAAACGATCCGGTGTGGAAGACCACGCTCAAGCTCGGCAAGCCGGCGGGCTGCAAGCTCGTCATGAAGAACATCGCCGATTCCATCACGGCTATCAATAGCGGTGTGACCGATAAGTACAAGCTTATCGTAGTCGTTCAGACCATTGCCGATGCAAAGCGCCTGGCAGATGGTTGCCCCGCCATCACGAGTATCAACCTGGGCAACACCAAGGAGAGCGCTACCACCAAGCAGGTGAGTCGCCAGATCTTCTTGGAGCCTGACGAGATTGAGATGCTACGCGAGCTCGATGCCCGCGGCGTTGAGTGCGAGATTCGCCCCATGGCAGCGGATTCAAAGACAAACGTCATCCCGCTTCTCTAGCACCTCACGGCGGTCGGGCGTCATGATCTCCCCGCGCCCGACCGCATCTCTTTCTCTCTGACTCTTCAAGTAAAGCAATTTTGTTGAAAGGAGAAAGCCATGCTGATGCAGGCTTTGCTGGTCGGTCTTGTCGCGGCCTTTGGCACGCTCGACACCGCACTTGGAACCAGCTACCTTCAGCGCCCCATCGTGCTCGGTCCGCTTGTGGGCCTCGTGCTGGGCGACCTCGAGACGGGTCTTATCATCGGAGCGAACCTCGAGCTCCTGTTCATGGGCGCAATCTCTGTCGGCGCCTACATTCCGCCCGATGTCATCACCGGCGGCGTTCTTGCGACCGCGTTTGCCATTTCCACCGGATCTGGCCTTGAGGCGGCTTACGCTCTCGCGATGCCTATCGGTCTTGCAGCGCTCGGCATCAAGAACGTGTTCTATGCGATTCTTCCGCTCATCCTTCCTCTGGCCGATCGTGGTGCAGAAGAGGGGAACGACGGCAAGATCAAGCTCACCTATGTGCTGCTCGGTCTCTTCGGTAAGACCATCTGGACCTTCACGCTGACGTTTTTCGCGTTCTACCTCGGCTCTGAGGCCGTTACTGCTGCGCTCAACTCTGTACCGTCGTTCGTGTTCGACGGCCTGGGTATCGCTGCTGGCATCCTTCCCGCCATGGGCTTCGCGATGCTCATGCGCATGATCGTCAACAAGAAGCTAATCCCGTTCTTCGTTGCGGGCTTTGCGCTGGCTGCTTACCTTAACCTTTCCGTTCTCGCCGTTGCCATCTTCGCCGTCGTCATCGCTATCGAGAAGCTCGACTTCCTCGAGGAGCGCCCGATGGTCGCTGCAGCAGCTGCGGGTGTAGATGGAGGCGATGACGATGACTTCTAAGATGAACGACCAGGCGACGCAGGATGCCTACCAGGGCGATATTACCAAACAAGATCTCACCCGCATGGCGGTGAACCCGGGTGCCCTGGGCATGGAGTACTCCTGGAACTACCCGAAGCAGATGAGCGTCCCCTTCTGCCTCATGCTCAACCCGCTGCTGAAGAAGATCTACAAGAACGACCCCAAGGGCTATTCCGAGGCTCTGCAGCGCCATCTCGAGTTCTTCAACATCACCATGTACTTCGCACCGTTCGTGGGCGGCGTCGTCGCTTCGATGGAGGAGCGTGTTGCGAAAGGTGAGATGGCGCCCGAGGCAATCAACCAGGTAAAGGCGGCGCTCATGGGACCGCTGTCCGGCATCGGTGATTCGCTCTTTTTGGGAACGCTGCGCGTGATTGCCGCTGCGGTGGGTATTAGCCTTGCTGTCAACGGCAACCCCTTTGGCCCGATTGCGTTTCTGCTCATTTACAACATCCCGACGTTCCTCACGCGTATCATCGGTGCGCACAAGGGCTATGAGCTTGGCGTCTCCTTCCTGACGAAGGCCCAGGAGAGCGGGCTCATGGACAAGGTCATCTATGCGGCGGGAATCATCGGCGTCATGGTTATCGGCGCTATGACCGTCACGATGACCTCGGTTTCCATTCCGATCGAGTTCGGTCAGGGCGAGAGTGTCCAGACCATCCAGAGCGTCCTTGACGGCATCCTCCCCGGTATGCTTGCTCTTATCGCTCTCGGTCTGTACTACTGGGCGCTGAGCCACAAGGTCAGCCCGATGGTTCTCATCATCATCACTATGGTGGTTGGCGTGCTCGGTGCCTTCACGGGCGTCCTCGCCTAGCACCAATACCGGTTTGCCCCTTACCGTGATTGCGTAGGGTGATGCGGCGGCAAGGTTCAATCTTCCGTGAACGAACCTTGCTGCCGCATTCTTATGAAGTCATCCTATAATGTATATAACGTGTTAGTTGGCATACCGCTGAAGGGAACGTTGCGCTATGGGTGCCAAGCTGCTTGAGGATTCTTCGACACCTCTGTACCAACAGGTTGCGAACGATCTGAAGACAACGATTGAAAACGGCATCTATCGGGTTGGACAAAAGATTCCCCCCGAGCCCGAGTTGAGCCAGCTGTATTCCGTGAGCAGGATTACCGTACGGAAGGCAATCGAACTTCTTGTTGAGGACGGGCTGTTGTCCAAGCGACAGGGCAAGGGCACGTTCGTCCGCCAAAGTGAGCCCTCGCGAAAGATTCGGGATGATCGCAGCTCAAAGGTCATGGGTTTTTCTGAGTCATGTCGCGCCAACGGGGTTGTTCCCGGCGCTGTGTTGCTCTCGCGCGCCGTCGAGCCAGTTCCAGAAGAAGAGCGACCGTTCTTCGGTCCGGACGTGGAACAGGTTATTTCCATCGATCGCGTCCGCACCGCCGACGGGCAGCCGCTCATGGTCGAATCCAATTTGTTTGCTGCGCCTGGCTTGGAGTTTTTGGAGAACGCGCCTCTGGACGACTCATCGCTGTTCGATATCATCGCCGAGAAGACAGACAGGCATGCGGTCCGAGGCAGTGCGCAGTCGCTCAACATCATGCTCGCTGACGAGCGCTTGGCAAAGCTTTTGAACGTCCCCATCGGAGAGCCGCTTTTTTACCTTCTCGGGCACTATCACGACCAGTTTGGAAAGCCTCTCTACGTGGGCAAGCAGTTCATTATCGGTTCGCGCTATACCTTCACGATGTGATGCCGACTTCCCCGATGCGCCCGGGTCCAGGGCGCGGAAGGACAGTCAGTGTTATGGATACCGAATTCCCTTTTAAGGCCGTCATCTTCGATATGGATGGCGTCATTGTTGACTCCGAGGCGTTTTACCAAAGCGTACTTAGGCAGTTCGTCACGTGGCTGGGTATCGATGTCACCTCGGAGGAGCTTCTTGGCCTCATCGGAACGGCCCAGCAGGTGTTCGACAAGACGTTGGTCGACTGGTATCGCGCGGCGGGGGAGGGCGATTACTCCGTCCCCGAGGCGAAGCGCCGTTATCGTGCATGGCGAAGCGCCATACCGTGCGACTACCACGACCTGATGTTCCCCGGCGTTCCCGAGGCAGTTGCGGGCCTGAAGAACCGCGGTGTTCGTCTCGCTCTCGCGTCCTCCTCGCCCCGCTCCAACATCAAAGAGGTCCTCTCCGCTTGCGGCCTCTCTCGCTTCTTCGAAATCATCGTCTCTGGCGCCGAGCTCAAGGAGAGCAAGCCGAATCCCGCGATCTATCTGCATACGCTCAAGCTTTTGGGACTGCCCGCCGACTCGTGCTGCTGCATCGAGGACTCCGTGCCGGGCATCACAGCGGGAAAGCGCGCAGGACTCACCGTTATCGCGCGTCGAGAGGAGCGCTTCGGCTTTTCCCAAGACGCTGCCGATCTTGTGGTCGATCGAGTTGACGACGTTCTACGCTCCGATGCGCTCGCAGCGCTCGGACGCCGTCGCATCCGCTAGGTCTCGTGACCCGTCTCCGCAGTTTCGTTGGTTGCTGGCGCGATGCTTACCTCTGCGTAACGACCGCGTGGTACTATGGCGCCTGTTTGGAATCCAACAGGAAGGACAGCCGTGGCTATCAAGGCGATCGCGCTCGACATTGACGGAACGCTTACCAACGACGAGAAGGTCGTGACCCCGCGCACCAAGGAGGCGCTGTTTGCCGCTCAGCGTGCGGGCATCCGCGTCATCCTCGCCTCGGGGCGCCCGGTGCAGGGCCTGCGCGCGCTCGCCCGCGAGCTCGAGCTCGACCGCTACCACGGCCTTCTTGTCGCCTTCAACGGCGCGCACGTGGTAGATGCCGAGACTGACGAGGTCCTCTTTGATCAGCCCATGGCGGTGGAGGACATGCGCGCGCTTCTTGACCACCTGCGAAGCTTTGACGTCATCCCGTGGGTGACGGAAGGCGAGCATCTCTATGTTGAGGACGCTTACCGCTGCGAGATTCTCCACAAGGGCCGGCCGATCAACATCGTCAAGTACGAGCGCGACGCGTGCGACCTCAAGATCTGCGAGGTGCGCGACCTCGCCGAGGTGCTCGACCATCCGCAGGACAAGATTCTGACCGCCGGTACGGACACCTATCTCGCCGCCCACTGGGAGGAGATGTACGCGCCGTTCCGCGACCGGCTCTCGGGCATGTTCACGGCGGACTTTTACTTTGAGTTCATGGCGCCTGGCATCAACAAGGCGCACGCGCTCGCCGGCGCGCTTCCCAAGCTCGGCATCGACGCCGCCGAGGTCGCGGCGTTTGGCGACGGCCAGAACGACGCGGCTATGATCGCATGGGCGGGCACGGGCGTTGCCATGGCGAACGCCATCGACGAGACCAAGGCGGTTGCCGACATGGTCACCGCCTCCAACAACGAGGACGGCATCGCGCTCGCTCTCGAGAAGATTCTGGGGTAGGGCATGAGGGACGACTTTCCGTTTGCCGCCGTCATCTTCGACATGGACGGCGTGATTGTTGACACGGAGCGCTATTACTGGGACGAGCTGCGCATCTTTGCGGACAGCCTGGGCATCGACGTGACCGACGAGGAGCTCGACGCGCAGGTCGGCCAGTCCACGCAGGCGTTTTTGCGCATGCTCGTCGACTGGTACGAG
>CASELS010000071.1 GCA_949288855.1 uncultured Collinsella sp.
CGTCATATCGTTTTGCGTGGGCGCCGTGATCTGCAAGTTCCTCATCGACGCCGTGGGCCAGTATGCCTGCCTGGCGATAAGCGCGCTCTTCCTGCTGTCACTGCACTTCATCGCGGAGCCCGCAACCGCCGCAGCGGAGTAGCCCCTACGCCCTCGGCGCGCCCGCGTTGGCGAGAAGAACCTCCGCCCGCGCGCCAAACTCGTCCCGCAGCACCGCCGCGAGCTCCTCGCACGCAGCCCTGACCTCGGCCTCGTTGACCCCCATGAAGCCGTCGATCGGAAACGCGATGCGCGTCGTCGAGGGCTCCACCTTGCCGTTCTCGCTCTGGCGCCGGCGTCCGGTTCCGCCTCTCCCAGCGCCACAAAGACGTCGCCCGGACGAGAGAAGCGCAGCTCGAGCACGTCCTCCTCGCCCAGCGCATGGGCGCCGAGCGGCAGGCCGTACTTGATGGAGATGGCGTTGCCCAGGTCCACAACCGGGTTCACGCGCCAGAGACCCTTGCCCTTGGCGATGCGCCTGAGCAGGGCGATGTTTGAGGAGGGATAGCGGCTGGGACTCATGCCCAGCTCGTGGAAGGCCTCGCGGTAGGGCTGGACGCGCGGGTCATCGCTAGCGTGGACGCCCTCGAGGCGGCGCTCGGCGTCGCGGACCGCCTCATCGAGCAGCGCATCCACGGCGGGGTGCGCGCCGGACGCGTCAACGCCCTCCGCGAGCACCATGCCCACGCAGAGCGCGGGCAGCCTCCGGAACACCTCGCCATCTATCGAGAAGAACATCGCGCCCGCCCCTCGCGCCGCCGCCTACTTGCCCTGCACCATGGTAAGCGAGATCTTGCCGCGGTCACGGTCCACGCGCTCGACCCAGACCTTCACCGTATCCCCCACCGCCACGACGTCGCTCGGGTGCTTGACGAAGCGCCGCGCCAGCTTGGAGATGTGCACGAGGCCGTCCTGGTGCACGCCCACGTCCACGAAGGCGCCGAAGTCCACCACGTTGCGCACGGTACCCGTGAGCTCCATGCCGGGCTGGAGATCGTCGATCGAGAGCGCGGCGCGGCTGAAGACGGGCTCCGGGGCGTCGTCACGCGGGTCGCGTCCCGGCTTCTTGAGCTCGGCCACGATGTCGATCAGCGTGAGCACGCCGCAGCCCAGCTCGGTCGCGAGCGCGCCCACGCTGCCCACGCGGCTCTCGATGTCGGGCACGCCGCCGCGCGTGAGCTCATCCGCGCCCACACCCGCGCGCTCGAGCAGCGCCGTCGCCACGTCATAGCTCTCCGGGTGCACGGCGGTGGCGTCGAGCGGATTCTTGCCGCCGGTGATGCGCAGGAAGCCCGCCGCGTTCTGGAACGCCTTGGGACCGAGCTGGGGAACCTTCTTGAGCTCGCGGCGGTCGGTGAAGACACCGTGCTCTTCTCGGTAGGCCACGATGTTCTTGGCCACGGCGGCCGTGATGCCGGAGACGTAGCCCAGAAGGCTCGAGCTCGCGGTGTTGACGTCCACGCCCACGCGGTTGACCACGTCCTCCACCACGTAGCCCAGCGTGCGCGCGAGCTCCGCCTGGTCGAGGTCGTGCTGGTACTGCCCCACGCCGATGGACTGGGGCGGGATCTTCACGAGCTCGGCGAGCGGGTCCTGCAGGCGCCGCCCCAGGCTCATGGCGCCGCGCGTGGTGACGTCGAGGTCCGGGTACTCCTGGCTCGCGAGCTCGGAGGCCGAGTAGACCGAGGCGCCCGCCTCGTTGACAATCGTGTAGCGCAGCTCCGGCGCGGACTCGGCGATGAACTCGGAGACGACCTCCTCGGTCTCGCGGCTGGCCGTACCGTTGCCGATGACGATGGTGTTGATCGCGTACTTCTCGGCCAGGCGCCTGAGCTCGCGCTTGGTGCCCGCGACATCGTGGCGCGGCTTGGTGGGATAGACCACGCCGTGGTCGAGCAGCTTGCCCGTCTCGTCCAGCACCGCCACCTTGCAGCCGGTGCGGTAGCCCGGGTCGAGCGAGATGATGCGGGCGCCGCGCACCGGGCGGGCCGAGAGCAGGCTCTCGAGGTTCTTGGCAAAGACCTTGATGGCGTCCATCTGGGCACGCACGGTGAGCTTGGCGCGGACCTCGCGCTCGAGCGAGGGGGCCATCAGGCGCTTGTAGCCATCCGCGACGGCCGCCTCAAAGACCGGCGCAAAGACGCCCTGGCGGCGCGGCCAGCGCGCTCCGAGGCGCGCCACCGCCGCAGCCTCGTCCACACGCACGCGCACGCGGAGCTTCTCCTCGCGCTCGCCGCGGTCGATGGCGAGCACGCGGTGGTTGGGAATCTTGGCCGCGGGCTCGGCGTAGTCGTAGTAGGGCTCGTAGGGGGTCTTCTCGTCCACGTTCACCGCAACGGAGACGATGTCTGCCGTGGCCTCCGTGAAGGCACGCAGGTCGGCCACGTTCTCCGCGTCCTCCGCCACGACCTCCGCCACGATGTCCGCCGCGCCCGCAAGCGCCTTCTCGGGCGTGTCAAAGCCGGCCTCGGTGGCCTCCGGCGTCACAAAGCGCGCCGCCTCGTCGAGTGCGGAGCCCTTGACGGCCACCTGCATGAAGATCATGTTGGCCAGCGGCTCCAGGCCTGCCTCGCGCGCCTTCTGGGCGCGCGTCATGCGCTTCTTGCGGTACGGCTTGTAGAGGTCCTCCACGCGCTGGAGCTGCGTTGCGGCGCGAATCTCCGCCTCGAGCTCGGGCGTGAGCTTGCCCTGTGCGTTGATGAGAACGAGGACGTCCTGCTTGCGCTTCTCGAGGTTGCGCAGGTAGGAAAGGCGCTCGTCGAGGGCGCGCAGGGCGACGTCGTCCATGCCGCCCGTTGCCTCCTTGCGGTAGCGCGCGATGAAGGGGATGGTGTTGCCCTCGTCGATGAGCTTTACGGCGGCACGGGCGGCCTCCGGCTTGAGGTTGAGCTCGCTTGCGAGCGTGGCGATAAGGTCCATGTGGCTCCAAACGGTTGCGTGCAAGAGCCACCTAGCATAGCGGTCGGACGTTCTTCTCGCCCGCCAAACCTCACAGGTGTCATGAGTTTCAACTTTTTTACGTTAAGCTCATCAATCAGAAATTGATGTAAGAGATACTAGGTGTGAGGTTTTGAAGAGACGCGGGCGAGAAGAACGCGCAAATCCTGGCGATCCAGCTCTTCCATGGAGTAGGTCGCATACCCCTCGTAGCGATAGCTGGCGTCGATGCCCTTCATGTAGACCTGCGGTCAGCGACAGCGTCCGTCAGCGCCTCTTTGAGCAGCAGCTTTATCTCCCTGTCGCGCACCGGGCTCCGTTCCATGGCAAGGAGGTAGTCCTCCCGGTCCACCCTGCCCAGTCAACAACGCGGCCGACCTCGCTTTTGAGCATGCAGTCAAGCCAGATGCGGACGCTGCGTCCGTTGCCCTCCCGGAAGGGGTGGGCAACGTTCATCTCCACGTACTTCTCGACAATCTGGTCAGACGTGGACTGAGGCATCCCGTCGATCGCCCTGAGGGCCGAGTCCAGATACATCACGGACGCAAAGCGAAAGCTGCCCTTGGAGATGTTCGCCGTGCGCGGCATGCCGGCAAACTCATAGACGTCCTGGAACAGGTAGCCGTGAATCTTGGCGAGCCCGGCAAAGGTCCCGACCTCAAAGGTGCCGAGAAGACCCGTGTCGTACAGCTCGAGGGCACGGAGCTTGGCCAGACGCTCCTCCTCGCGAGCGAGCTCGACGTCACTGGTAATCCCGAGCTTGTTCCCAGGGGCCGTCGAACTCACCTCCAGGGCCGCACGCTGCGAATGCTTGCATCTATTGTACCGTGCAGGGCATGGCGAGAAGAGCGTCAGACCTGCGACTCCCACGGGGTGATGACGACCTTGAGGCAGCTTCTCGGGCACCGCACCCCAAAACCTGCGCTTTCTCGCACATGCCGTCGTGGGGAGGCTGCGGCTCTATACTCGCAATCTAAGTCCTGCGCCCTTCAACGTCTGCGACAGATTGAGCGCTATGATTCATACAGCACGGCTGGCAGTGGTGTTCGAAGGGATCATCTATGGGCCAGGAAAAACTTATATTCGTAATCATCGTTTCCCTCGTCACGCTCGCCGTTCTCATATATGTTGCTTACCGGATCCTACGAAGCCCCTTCCGCTATCCGTATTACACGCGCACGTTTGATGTCTCCCGGAAAAGGAATGTCGATATTGCTGACTGCATTGACGGATTCCTGCGCAATCGCGCCAACTGGCAGGAAGTAAAGTGGCACGCAACCCAGATCGAGCGGTGGAAAACAGAGCAGGAACAGTATCTACAAACGTGCGCGCTAAAAAAGCGCCGAGCAAGGCAGTACCGAGAAGCTCTTGACGATGAGAGGGCGTTTCGTTTCATAACCGTAAGAGACCAGACGCGGTATAGACAGCGCAACTATGTCAAAACGTCCTATAAGGTGTCTGTCGCCGATTCCGAGCTGGACGTGAGCTGGGGATGGCTCATGGACCGCCACGAGCGTCTTGCCAGAATTGGCTTTGAGGCCACCCTAAAGGAATACCACAGCAAGAGCCAGCGCAGGCTGATGACCAAGGCGCTTCGAAAGCAAATCATGGAGCGCGATCACTACACCTGTCAGATTTGCGGGAAGTATATGCCGGATGAAGTCGGCCTGCAGATTGACCACATTGTTCCAGTCGCAAAGGGAGGCAAAACCGTACCTTCCAATTTGAGAGTCCTCTGCAGCAGGTGCAACGGTCGAAAGGGCGCCCGATAGCCAGGGGCAAGGGATTGTCTTCGCTTTTTTCTTCACCAAAACCTGAAGGCCATTCGGACTATCGACATCCGCCGCCATATCTGCCCAGCAGAAACCTGCCGGGCCCTTTCCCGCATGCGCAGCAGCTTCTCCCAAATCCACGTTCAACAAGACGAGCGTTGGCTTGAAGGGAAGCAGGGGAACAGGCGAGGACGGGGTCGCATCGAGGCGCGACCTCGTCCTTTACATCATTCTATTAGTTAAATTCTTATTTCCACTCAGCAATCGAATCGTGCATTTCTATAGCCTTTCGTCTACGTGGTGTACCGTCGTCTCACTCACCACCGAAATGATCGGGATATCGAGCACCCGGATAAACTCAATATTGAACTCAGCTATTCCATATTAGCGTCAGCTGTCAGACGCCCCAAAGCAACCTGAGCCATCACCTTCATCACATTTCGTGGTATCTGGCAAATTCTGCTTAGGGTATTGCAAACATAGCCAATCTATCACCCATGCTTTAAATCGAGAACGCTCAAGTTCGCACCTGATTTTCGCAGGGCTCATGCCAAGCAGCCGCCATAGTATGGCATAGCCAACCAATGCGATCCCCATTGTTAGCTGATATAAACGAGACGGGTCAACCGCAACAGCTGAAGACCCGTGCGAATATGTGTTACGAGCATCCTGCTGTTCAGACACGAATTTATCTATATCAGGGACAAGCCACCCGACAACGTCTTTCTGCCTGTTCATAAGTTCGTTTATCAGACGCTTTGCGCCTTTTGAATTCTGTTCTATTCGAGACTGAATCCATGCCACAAATTCTTCTGGCATTCCTTCGATTCGCTTCAAGAGTTCTTTTCGATTTTGCTTCAACTCAGCTTTTGGCCAAGATTGTAAGTCAGCTCTGTATCTTGAAATTGCTTCCAAAGCCTGAGATGCGGATACGCACTGCAACTCAACTGGCATTTTCCAGTCATAGGTAAGTATTGAAACAATTAAGTCGCTGGCACGTTTGAGAAGCAGGTAGTCTTTCTTGCCTCTCTTTTCAATGCCATAATCGAACCAGTTGTAAAGATAGTTGCCGATCTCTCCTTCTAGTGCGCGATAAGGGAATGGCATCGCACGTATAGCATTTTTTGACGGAGCGGGGGAATCAATCAATGGTGCGTAGTATTGAATTGCGCCCCCTTCACCATCAAAATACAAAGCAAACCTTTGGATGGCTGCATGAAAGCCCATGCACAAGCTAAAGAACTTTGACAGTTTGACAGCGAAATCACGAGCCTCCTCGAGTGTCTTTCCGGCTGAGAAACATACTTTCAAACAGCACTGGTGACGAAAAGTCATCTCGTTTACATTCAGCCCGGGAATGATGTACTTGCCGAACAGCGTGATACTGCATTGCTCACTCTCTAGCAAGACCGTGGCCTCATCATCTTCTTTTTTATATTCGAGCGCTCTAAAGCGCACATTATCTTGATCATCAGACTCGAAAGTCATGCAATAAGCTGATTTTCCGTACCAGTCTGCCAGATTCCTTACCTCGATATCCACCCTTTTAATTACATTAGATGGGTCGAATTCACGGCATCCCTTTGCTGCCATAAGATAATCTGCACGGATGACCTGATGGACCATTCCCGGATAGCGCGTTTCACCGCCGCTGTACGCAGCGTTTCCAAGCACCAACGCATACCCGTCTTGAGAGAACCCATATAAGTGCTCCGCAGCAGAGGGCTCTTTTTCACCGTTAATGACGACGCCTGGGGAACCGAGCAGCTTTCCGCAGGGGATGTCGAGAACGACACCCTCGTCACCAAGGTTTGCCGTCCCTTGAACCGCGTTGTCCCCACGCGCTTCTTCCCAGCTCTTTCCCCATACTCCCTGGGTAAAACTTGAAGGAATCATAGTATGTCCCCAATCAATTAACGTAGACTCTCGGCCTATCCCCACAACCCCATGTTCGACATCGCGTACAGCGGGACGTTCCTCATCCAGTCCTGCTCGCGGTAGCCCGACAGGCTAAAACGAACGGACTTGATCTCCGGGTGGGACTCCTTGAACGCCCGGAGGCTCTTGGCGCGCAGGTTCTCCTCCGCCTTCACCTCGATGGCGTAGACGCTGTTCGCACCCTGCACCAGGAAGTCGACCTCACCCGATGAGTTCTCGGCCGACCAGTAGTACGGCGTGAGCCCGCAGTCGGAGACGAGCTGCTGGCAAACGTACTGCTCGGTGAGGGAGCCCTTGAACTCCTCGAAGATCTCGCTGCCCCCGACGACCGTCTCCTTGTCCAGCCCCGCCATCGCGCCCAGCAGGCCGACGTCCACCAGAAAGAGCTTGAACGCCGTGTCGTCGGCGTAGGGAGCCAGGGGGATGCCGGGCTTCGAGATCCTGCGGACAAGGGTCGTGATGCCGGCCTGTGTGAGCCATGTAATGCCCGCCTGGTAATTCCGTGCCCGCGCACCCGAAGCAATGTGGCTGAATACGAACTTCTTGTTCTCCCTCCCGAGATGGGACGGGATCGACCGCCACGCGGCGAGCGCGTACTCGGTCTCGGTCCTGCTCAGGTGCTTCGAGATGTCGCGCTCGTAGCCGCGCAGGACCTCAAGCTGCACCTCACGCGCATCCTCCAAGAGACCTCGCTCAAGAAAGACGCTCACCGCCTCCGGCATCCCCCCGACGTAGTAGTACTGGCGAAGGAGCGGAACGAACTTGCTTGAGAAGCCGTTGATGAGGCTCGTGTCTCCCGTGTCGATGAGGTCGCAGAGCGTCCGGTTCCCCGTTGCGACAAGAAACTCCCGAAAGCTCAGGGGATGGAGATCGAGCGTGTTCACCTTCCCGACGGGATACCCGCTGCCCTCGTGCACGGTGATTCCCAGAAGCGAGCCGGCCGCAGCCACCGCGTACCCGGGCGCGTCCTCGCAGAAGTACTTGGGGGAGGTGAGCGCCTTCGGGCACGCCTGGATCTCGTCGAGGACGATGAGGGTGCCCCCCTCGGACACGACCTCCCCCGTCTCGAACTGGATGGCGGAGACGATGCGCGGGATGTCGTAGCCCAGCTCAAACTGCTCGCGCATCCTAGGGTTGTCGTCGAGGTTCACGTACGCGATGTTCTCAAACTGCATCCTGCCAAACTCTTTAAGCAGCCACGTCTTGCCCACCTGGCGCGCACCGTTGAGGATGAGCGGCTTGCGGCGGGGCTTGTCCTTCCGGGCAACAAGCTCATTCATGAGGAATCGTTCCATGCAAGCCCCTCCTCTAAAAATGGCTACGGCCTTTTTTTGGCTCTTCCGTGTTTCTAGTGGGTAGCACATCCTGACGCCAGCTGCGCCGAGAAGTCCAGGCGGCCGAGCCTCAGGAAGATCATGGTGGTGAAGTAGCCCACGTTCCTGAAGCCCCTCGAGGCGCGCTTGAGCGACTGGATCACCGAGTTCATGCCCTCGAGGAAGCCGTTGCTCGCCCTCGCGGAGAACCAGTTGAGGACCCCCTCCCGCTCGTCGCGG